>DATJQC010000098.1:0-13341 GCA_035506055.1 Candidatus Nanoarchaeia archaeon
ATACCACCGAGCTGGAACCGTTCTGGCGCGCGGCCTCAACCACGCTTTCTGTTTCCAATTTCGCCTCAGCAAATATTTCCCAATGGACTAATGATTTTAATTATCTTGTCAATAACGGCAACTTTCACGGCACTTGGTCCGGAATCGCCTCGACTTCTTTCGCTCTTGGCTCATCGCTCAATTCCTATCTTTTAAAATCCGCCTCCACTTCAATCCCGGGCTATTTGAATTCCAACGCCGGAAATTGGGCCGGCGCCTGGCAGACATATAATCCTTCTCATTTTCTGGCCAATTCCGCTTCCACTTCGATTCCCGGATTGATTTTATCAGCCTCCAGCTCGCAATGGAATTCTTTTTTTCATACTCCTTCCGGCCAGATTTCTCTGGGCGCCGGATTGTCTTGGACGGTAAATTCAATCGGCATCGGTTCCGGTTATACTCTGCCGCCGACTACCGGTTATCATAACACCAAATGGGACGCGATCGTGACGGCTTCAACCACCTTGTCCTATACCACCAATTCCTTGGCGCACGGCTATATTTTCGCCGGTAATGGAGCCGGAATAGCCGCCGCCACTTCCACGATCTTTTTAAAAGGCGGCTATGTCGGCATCGGAACCACGAACCCCGATAATCTGATTCAGGTGAATGGTTTGATAAATTTCGACCCGGTCGATTATAACGTCTTGCTGGGCATCCAGGCGGGAAAAAACCTTGTTGTCGGAGCGCAGAAGAACACCTTTATTGGCTATCAGGCGGGCGCGGTTCTCGGGTCAGTGACCACTGACGCGCAGCGGAACGTGGCGATCGGCTATGCTTCCCTGTACTCTCTCACTTCCGGCTCGGCAAATATGGGTATCGGCACCGGCGCCTTAGCTCTGAACTCGAGCGGAAACAACAACTGTTCCGTCGGCATCAATGCCAATCACGATAATACGACCGGCGGCGGAAGCGTGGTGATCGGAACGAACGCGATGTATTCCAACGCCAGCGGCGACAATCTGGTCGCCCTCGGGTTAACCGCCGGAAGATTCATCACTGACGGATCCACGCCGAACACCACGACCAATAATTCCGTATTTGTCGGAGCCAACTCCAGATCATTGGCGGACGGAGATACCAACGAAAACGTCTTTGGCAATGCCGCGACCGGCGCCGGTTCCAACTCGGTCGTGCTGGGAAACGACAGCGTCACCAAAACATTATTAAAGGGCAATGTCGGCATTGGGACGACCAATCCCGGAACATATCAAGTCTATATCAACGGCAGCGGCTATCTGAACGATACGGCCTGGCATTACAGTTCTGACCGCCGGCTTAAGGAAAATATTTCTTATTTCGACGATAACAATCTGGACGCGCTCGATTTGCTTGACCAGCTTCGCCCGGCTTCTTTCGATTATATCAACGGACCGAAAAATACCGAAGGTTTCATCGCCCAGGATGTCCAAAATGTCCTGCCCAACTTGGTGGCGACCGGCACTGACGGAATGTTGAGTCTGGAAACGACCAATCTGATTCCTTATTTGGTCCGCGGGATGCAGCAGCAGCAGAAACAGATCAACGCGCTGTCTTTCGGTTCGCCGTCGCCGGATAATGCCGCGGATTTGGGGCAAAAAATAAGTTCGGCCTTGTCGGGTTTGGGGATGGCCATTGCCAACGGCGCGGCCACTTTGCAAAAATTAATCGTCGATGAATTGCAAGTGAAAACGGCCAGAGTGGAAAAACTGGAAATGATGGACAGCGCGACCGGCGAAATTTATTGCGCGTGGATCGCCAACGGCGAATGGCAGAAGGTTAAGGGCGATTGCGCTGCCGCGGCCGCCGCCGAAGGCCAAACCGCGCCGGCAACCGAGCCGCCGTCCGATCAATCGGTCGCCGCTCCCGCGGCAACTTCTTCGCTAACGATTTCTTCCGCGCCGGAATCGCCGGCAGCGCCATCTTCTACCGATACTTCCACTTCTTCCGCGCCAACGCCGTAGAAAATTTGCTAAAAAAATTTCAACCAGAGCCATTCACCCGAATAGCTTTTGTCGTATTGCCCAATATTTTTTTATGCCTTTGTTTAAACTCGAATCGAATTTCAGTCCGACCGGCGACCAGCCGCAGGCGATCGCCAAACTGGAAGACGGATTGACCAAAGGTTTCCGCGACCAGACGCTTTTAGGCGTGACTGGCTCGGGCAAAACTTTTACCATGGCCAATATCATCGCCGCCGAAGGGAGGCCGACTTTGATAATTTCCCACAACAAAACTTTGGCCGCGCAATTATACGGCGAGTTCAAACAATTTTTTCCCGAAGCAGCCGTGCATTATTTCGTTTCTTATTATGATTATTATCAGCCGGAAGCTTACATCCCGCAGACTGATACTTATATTGAAAAAGAAACGCAGATTAACGAAGAGATCGACCGCTTGCGCCACGCGGCCACGCAATCTTTGATCAATCGGCGCGACGTTATCATCGTGGCGAGCGTTTCCTGCATTTACGGTTTGGGCGAACGGGAAGAATACGTGGCGATGAGCAAGAAATTCGCGGTCGGGCAAAAAATAAAACGCAATGATATCTTGCGCGAACTGGTGGCAATCCAATATGAAAGGAATGACTTGGAAATTTTGCGCGGCCAATTCCGCGTCCGCGGCGAAAATCTGGATATTCATCTCGCGACCGGCGAAGCGGTGGTCCGCATCGTGCTGATGGCCGATACGATCGAAAAAATAAAAATCTATAATATCAATCCGGGCGAAAAGAAGCCGGTTTGGACGCGCGATCTTTCCCGGGCGGCCGGAACCGAGCTTAAAGAAATTATTATTTTGCCGGCCAAACATTTTATGACGCCGGCCGAAAAAATGAAAGCCGCGCTGGCCGCTATCCGCGCCGAATTGGAAGACCGGTTGCAGGAATTGAAAAAGCAGGGCAAGGAAGTCGAGGCTTATCGGCTTGATAAAAAAACCCGCTATGATTTGGAAATGATCGAAACGATCGGCTATTGCAACGGAATTGAAAATTATTCCCGCCATCTTTCCGGCCGCGCGCCAGGCGAGCCGCCCTCGACGTTGATCGATTTTTTTCCGTCTGATTATCTGATGTTCATCGACGAATCGCACGTCACCCTGCCGCAGATCCGCGGGATGTATTTCGGCGACCGCGCCCGCAAAGATACTTTGATCGAATTCGGTTTCCGCCTGCCTTCCGCCCGCGACAACCGGCCGCTCACTTTCGAGGAGTTCGAGAAAAAAATCAATCAGGTGATCTATGTTTCGGCCACGCCGGGCAAGTATGAATTCGCCAGCTCGCGGCAGGTGGCCGAACAGATCATCCGGCCGACCGGCTTGCTTGACCCGGAAGTGGAAGTGCGGCCCAATGCCGGATCGATTGAAAATCTGCTCGGCGAAATCCGCCAAAGAGCCGACCGCAATCAGCGCGTCTTAGTGACGACTTTGACCAAACGGATGGCCGAGGAGCTGGCGGATTTTTTAGCTGAAGCCGGAATCAAAGTAAAATATTTGCACGGCGAAGTGGAAACTTTCGACCGCGTCGCGCTGCTTAGAGAATTGCGCGAAGGAGCTTATGATTGCCTGGTCGGCGTAAATTTATTAAGAGAAGGCCTGGATTTGCCGGAAGTTTCCTTGATCGCGATTTTGGACGCGGATATGGCCGGATTCTTGCGCAATGAAACTTCACTCATCCAGACGATGGGCCGCGCCGCCCGCCACGAAGAAGGCAAAGTGATAATGTATGCCGACAAAATTACGCCGGCGATGAAATTCGCCATCGACGAGACGCGCCGCCGCCGCCGCATCCAGGAAAAATATAATCGCGAGCATCACATCACACCGCGCCGCGCCGAAGCCAAATTCCACGCGCCGCTCGGCTGACGTTTCGGGGCGGATTCAGCACTCTTTACAAAATACGATAAAAATGCTAACATAAATAAATATTGTCCATATTAGCGTACATTTCATACAATCAAAATAAAATACCCCTAAACTTCAACCGGGAGGAGCGACGCGATGGAAAATTTCGTTTGGCCATCAACGAAGCAGTTCAGGTATTTTTACGGCGCCATAAGGCTGGTATCAACCGGCGAGGAAGGCGAAAAAACGGAAAAATATCCCACCTGTCTGTTTGATCTCCAGGAAAGGACCATTAGACTATTCCGGGCTCCGGCGGAACTTGGCGAAGCGATAAACGCCCTGATCAGTCCCGTTGGGTCGGAAAGCTATCCTGATCAAATCGATTACTTGCCGAGTAAAAGGGGGACGGCGGAAATCGACTTCGATGACTGGGATAATCGCTTGGTTGCGGAAGAGGCGCTGGAAAATCAGGGAGAAGAAGCGTCTCCTTTTGATTTGAGCGCCACGGGAGCGATCTATAATGATCGCGCGCGGAACATGGGGAAATTTTCCAGAGTCGAATTCGGCCATCTGCTCGAAGAAAATCTCCGGGCAATCGCCGAAGAAGAAGCAGTGCTGGAAAAGTTGGCGGCAGATATCCGGAAAAAATCAAAAAAACGACGGCTGGTAAAAGAGCGCCGACTCCCGGATTATATCGAAGGGGTTGCTCCGACATTGGCTATCCTGCCGCGGGATTTTGACGAGGTGGAAAACCCGAACGATTTTTACGGCCCTTATTTTCGTAAAGAGCAGTTCACTGATGATTTGGAAGTACTGCCGCCGGAATTGCGGCATATGTTCGTCAATCTCGATGTCTTTTCTGCCTTGGCGAATGTAGTCAGGGACGTGGTCGAAGTAGCATTCAACCCTGAAAAAGCCAAGACGATCAGAAGATCAAAGGGGCTTACGGGCAAGATCGGGGATAATTCAACGAACACTGACGTCGTGATGGCAGAAATCAAAGCTCGCCGATAGATAATCGGCATCGCCAAGCGGCTGTTTTTGCAGACAATGCAAAGCAGCCGTTTTTTATTTGCTTTCGATTTTATGATATAATTCAATCAGAACTAAAAGTCGTAAAATATGAGAATAGGGGCGATAGAAATGCTCTATGCTCTATGTTTTTATGCTCAATGATTATGAAATATGATTTTATTGCCGTGGGCGGCGCGGTCGAGGACATCACTTTTTATACGGAAGAAGGGGTGATGATTGACAATAAGGATGATTTGCTCAAGCAAAAGCTGGTCGGGTTTGAATTGGGCGCCAAGATCCGCGTCGAGGACATCAGCCGTTTTCCCGGCGGCGGCGCCAACAATGCCGCGGTCTGTCTGGCTCGGTTGGGTTTTAAGGCGGCGCTCTTGGCTGCCGTCGGCGAAGATGAAACGGGGAAAAAATTGATCAAAAATCTGGCGGAGAACGGCGTCGACACCCGGTTGGTGAAAGTTCTGCGCGGCGAGGAGACCGGATTTTCTTTCGTGGTGATCAACAAAAATCGCGAACACGTCATTTTTGTTTATCGCGGAGCTAATTCGTCATTGGAAGTCTTGCCGTTGGAAGCGGAATTGATGCGATATTCAAAATGGCTTTATGTCGCTTCGCTTTCCGGCAAATGGGAAAAAGTTTTGGACAAAGTTTTCGGCGTCAAGGACGCGCTGGTCGCCTGGAATCCGGGCAATGTTCAGTTAGCCGCCGGCGCCGGACGTTTGCGAAAATATATGAAAAATACCGCCGTGTTTATGGTGAATAAAGACGAGGCGATCGAGCTGGCGCTGTCGGCGGGAAAGAATAAAAATAAAGGCCGGAGTTTTTTCAATGACATTAAAAATTTGCTGCTGGCCTTGAAAGATCTGGGGCCGGCCGGCGTTTTGATCACTGATGGCGCGCGGGGCGCGGATTTTTACGACGGCGAAATTTTTTATCATCAAAATTCTTTGCGCGTTCCGGAGGCCAAAATCGCCGACACCACCGGCGTGGGCGATTCTTTTTGCGCCACTTTCATCGCCGGCCTGGAAATGTACGAAGGGGATTATGAAAAAGCGATGAAGCTGGCGATGAAAAATTCCGCCGCGAATTTGCGCGAGGCCGGAGCGCAAAACGGCCTGCTATCAATTAAAAATTAAAAAATAAAAAAGAAAAAATGAAGGAGGAAAATATCGCGCTTGAAAAAAGCTATAAATTTGCCATTAGAACCGTGAAGTTGTATCAATATTTAACCAGAGAAAAAAGAGAATACGTTTTATCAAAACAAGTTTTGCGTAGCGGAACTTCGATCGGATCGAATATTGAAGAGGCGGTTGGCGGATTTTCCAGAAAAGATTTTTTAGCTAAAATATCCATTGCTTATAAAGAGGCCAGAGAAACTAAATATTGGTTAAGGCTTTTGAGCGAAGGCGGATATCTGGAAAAAAGTTTTTTTGAGTCGATATTCCAGGATTGCGATGAATTGTGCAAAATTTTGGCTCAAACACTGATAACTTGCAATCGATAATAAATTTTTTCTTTTTTCTCTTTTATTTTTTATTTGTTATGAGAATCCTAACAACGGGGGGCGCTGGTTTTATCGGTTCGGATTTTGTCAGGTATTGGCTGAAAAAATATCCGGAAGATAAAATTATCAATCTGGATCTTTTGACTTACGCGGGAAATTTGGAAAATCTGCGCGAGGTGGAAAATAATCCGAACTATAAATTCGTCAAGGGCGATATCGGCGACGCGAAATCGGTCAATCGCCTGGTTAAAGGAATGGATTTGATCGTGAATTTCGCCGCGGAAACGCACGTTGACCGCTCAATCGCTGGCAGCTCGGATTTTATCCGCACTAATGTTGAAGGGACGCGGGTTTTGCTGGAAGCCGCCAAAAATAACGGCTTGATCCGTTTCCATCATATTTCCACCGACGAAGTTTTCGGCCAGCTCGGCCCGGACGACGCGCCATTCACCGAAAAAACTTCTTATGATCCGCGCAGCCCGTATGCCGCTTCCAAAGCCGCGGCCGATCATCTGGTCCGCGCCTATTTCCATACTTACGGCTTGCCAATCACCATTTCCAATTGCTCCAACAATTATGGCCCGTATCAGCATCCGGAAAAATTGATCCCGCTTTCCATCACCAATATTTTGCGGGGTAAAAAAATAACTCTTTACGGCTCGGGCGAAAATATCCGCGATTGGATCAATGTCCGCGATCATAACCGCGGCGTCGAGGCGATTATCAAGAAAGGAAGAATCGGTGAAACTTATTGCCTGGGCGGTTCGCCCGCGCCAGGGGCTACGGCGACCAAGGGCGGCGGCGAAATGACCAATCTTGATTTGGCGAAAAAGATTTTGGCGCTAATAGGTAAAAGCGAAACTGAAATCGAATTCATCGCCGACCGGCCAGGCCATGACCGGCGCTACGCGATCGACGCGGCCAAGGCGCGGCAGGAATTGGGCTGGCGGAAAGAGATTGATTTTGAAACCGGCCTGCGCGAAACGATCGATTGGTATAAAAAAAATCAAAAGTGGTGGGCAAAGCTAATTAAAAGATAAAAATTGGCGGCAAAGTCCCGCGGCGGAAATTCTGCCGGAGCCAATTTTTTTATTTGAATTGTTATGGACTGCGTTTTCTGCAAAATTATCGCCGGAGAAATTCCGGCCGCCAAAGTTTATGAGGATGAGAAATGTCTGGCTTTTTTAGATATCAAGCCAGTCAACCCTGGCCATGTCTTATTGATTCCCAAAGAGCATCACCGGATGATGACCGATACGCCCGATGAGCTGGTCGCGTATTTATTCGTCAAGGCTAAGGAATTGATGAAAGCGATTAAAAAATCGACCCAAGCCGATTATGTCGCCTTGTCCGTCGTCGGCGTGGACGTGCCGCATTTTCATATTCATCTTGTGCCGCGCTATTTCAACGACGGCCTGGCTAATTTTTGGCCGACCAAAATTTACGCCGCGGGCGAAATGGCCGCCACGGCTCGTCGGATCAGGCAAGAGATTTAGAAGTAAAAATATTAGGAAGCAGAACGGGAGTTATCATTGGCGACCTGTTTGGCTCGCTATTCCGGAATGTAATCGATAATGGCAAAGCCGCGGGAAAATACCGCGGCTTTTTTATTTCAAAAAACATCGCCTTGGCGATGTTTTAATATTTATAGTTGATGTCTTCCAGTTCGTCATCGGAAATTTCTTTTTCTTTTTCCGCCCGGGCGAAGATTTTATCCAATGCGCCGGCCTGTTTTTCCGTTGGGTCGAATTCCCAGATCAGGTGGGGGATTTTTCTGATTTTGACGCGGTGCTTTAATTTTTCGGCGATCAAACCCGAGCTTTTGCGTAATTTTTCCAAAGCCGTGCCGACAAGCGAATCCGGCAGGACGGAAAATAAAATACGCGCCGAATAAAAATTAGTGTCGCATTCGACGCGGGTTATCGTGACCAGTCCGCCGGGGATTTCCACTTCTTCGGCGATGATGGAAGCGATTTCTTTGCGCAAAGTTTCATTAATCCGGTCGATGTTGGGCATAAGATTATAACACGAATACCGCGAATTATAAGCGAATACAGCGAACTCTGCTGACCCAAAATTTATTTAAATATTTCGCGGTATTCGCTTATAATTTGTGGTATTCGCGTCAGATTTTAATTTCTTTCTCTTCAAAAAATTGCAAAATGTCGCCTTCCTGGATAACCGGTTTGCCTTCGTATTGCAGGCCGCATTCCTGATTGACATCCACGGTCGGCATGTCCATTTTTCCGGCTTGCAGTTTGGTAATTTTTCCCTGGGCCACCATCACTTTATTGCGCAGAATTTCGACGCGGACGCCGTTCTTAGCCTGGCCGTCCAAAACTTTGCCGCCGACGATCTGGCTTTTATTTTCCGTGCGGAAAATTTTTAAGACCTTGACGCGGCCGAGATCGACGCGTTGGAATTTGGCCACCACCAATTTTTTCATTTCCTCCTGCACGTAATCGATGAGATCATAAATGATATTGAAAGTATGAACTTTGACGCCTTTTTCTCTGATTAAAACTTCGATTGCCGGAGAAATTTTGACGTTGAAGCCGATGATTTCCGCGTTTGAACCCTCGGCGCGGGCGATATCGCCTTCGATAATATTTCCCAAGCTCTTGTTTAAAATTTTAACTTTTACTTCCTCGGTATTTATTTTCATCAATGATTCCTCGATCGCTTCGGCCGAACCCAGGACATCGCTTTTGATGATCAGATTCAATCTTTTCACTTCGGTTCCGTCTTCATTTTCATTTTTCATTTGAATCGCGCTGCGGTTCTGGGCGACTTTTTCGATCTTGCCCTTGATCCGTTCGCCCTCGCCAACTTCCAAAACATCGCCGACGGCTGGCGCCATTTTTAATCCCAAAATCATCACCGGCATCGAAGGCAGAGCTTCCGCGACATTTTCGCCGAGATAATTTTTGAGCGCCCGGGCTTTGCCGTAAATCTTGCCATGCAAAACCAATTGATCGCCGACGCGCAAAGTTCCGTTTTGAATTAAAATTGTGGCGAGCGGCCCGGAATTTTTATCAATATGGGATTCGATTACGGTTCCCAAAGCGGCCGCCTTGGGATTTGCCCGCATGCTTTTCGCTTCGGAATCAGCGGTCAATAAAATCAAATCCAATAATTCTTCGATGCCGGTTCCTTTCAGAGCCGAGATCGGCGCGCAGACGACTTTGCCGCCCCAATCTTCCGGCAGGATTTCCAATTTATTGACTAATTCTTGTTTGATCTTGGTAATGTCCACGCTTGGTTTATCGATTTTGTTAATCGCAATAATAAAAGGAAGTCCGGCAGCTTGAATAATTTTGTAGGCTTCGATAGTTTGCGGCTGGACGCCGTCGTCGGCAGCCACGACCAAGATTGCCACATCGGCAATGCGGGCGCCGCGCGACCTCATCGCGGTAAAGGCTTCGTGTCCCGGAGTATCGATAAAAGTGATCAAGCGATTATTTTTTACGACCTGGTAAGCGCCGATGTGCTGGGTGATGCCGCCGTGTTCGCCGCCGGCCACATTGGTTTTGCGGATCGTATCGAGTAATTTGGTTTTGCCATGATCAACATGACCCATCACGACAATGACCGGCGGGCGAATGATCAAATTGGTGTCTTTTTCGCGGCTTAAAATTTCCTCGATTTTTTTATCGCCCTCGGCCGCTTGCGCCGCGGTGCCGGCTGATTCGTCAAGCGAAACTTCCACGCCCAAAGATGATCCGATGATTGAGGCCGTATCAAAATCAATTCTTTCATTCATCGACGAAAAAACTCCATTCTTCATTAGTTCAGCCAAAACTTTATTGACCGGCAAATGGGTGAGTGCGGCAAAATCACGGACAGTCATAATTGAAGGAATGGGAACGATTTTTTTCACCACGCCTTCGGCAATCATTTCTTCCCGCTTGGCTTTATTCTTTTCTTCGTCTTCCGCCTGCAATTTGCGCAATAAAAAAGGCCAGTCGCGGATGATCATCTGGGCGGTTTTCGGATCGACTTTTATCGCCCGATAGCCAATATCAAAACCCATCCGCGGGAGCTTTTCCTTCAGATCATTAGGTGTGACTTTTAAAATTCTGGCGAGTTCGGTTACGTTCATATTAATAATGAGTCCCTCTCGGGAGGCCCGTCTCGCCAAGGCTTCGCCTGCCTCGCTGCAGCTTCGGCAAGGCGGGCCTGCCTCGCTGCAGCTTCGGCAAGGCGGGCCGAGGCGGAGGTGGTCCACCCAAGGCGGAACGGGGTATGTTTTGGCGGCACCTCGATTAAAGTAAAATAAAAATAATTCCTAAGAATTATTTTAATACTACCGCTTTTTTATTGTCTCGTCAAATAAAAAAGGGAAGTATGTAGACTTCCCCGACTATAATTATTGCCGGCCAGTTTATAGTATTCGCACCGTTGCTTCCTTGGCGATTTGCTCGTTATCCTCTTGAAATAGGCTGGCCGCTTTTTCCTTTAATTCTTCGATCAGCCGGTCTTGCCGCGTCGTATCTTTTTTGGCATCTTCCGGCAGATCAAAATTGACATTCACCCGCGATAATTCCCTTTCCGCGAAGACGTATTTTTTAATAAAGCTATCGGCGAGCCTTGGGGTGTAGCCAGCTACGATCAGCCACCATCTTAATTTTTTTTGAGCGGTTTTCTTCAGCCTGCCCCTGGCGACTACTACGGATGATCGCTTCGAATCATCACGCGGAAAAGACAAGTAAAAAAGGCGCGGCCGGAAAAGTTCGGCAATAAATTTTGACATTTCTACCTCCAGAGAAGGGTTTATTAAGAACCTGATTGTTTAAGACATATTAATACTTATTTTTTATTTTGTCAAATTTGCCGAGGATGATTTTTTTTTTGCTAAACTCTAACAATCCAAGGTATGATAAGAAAGGAGATAAAAATAATACCTTGGAGAAAAATTATAAAAAAATCAACCGTACCTTAAAAAAGAGGAGCATTATGAAGATCATATTGTTTTTATCGATTTTTTTGTCGGCGGCCGTATTTTTCGGCTGTAGCAATCAAAGCCCGGTAAATATTAACGATAGCCATGACGCTATTGCTAAAGTTGCCGCCGTCTCAGTTTGTGATTATTGGAGTGGCCTAACGCAAACAGGGAAAGATAATGCTATAATAACGCGAGCTAGCACAGACAACAATTCTTATGTTGGATTGAATTGCAAACAGTGGGTGGATAAAGTGGTGTTTGATGCTAGCAAAAATTGTGTTGTAGTGCCAGGAACAGCCCCTGCCCAGTATTATTGGAATGTCGATTGCAGCGGGCATATTTTGAGCATGAGCACTAGGATTGAAAATGTTAATCGCGGGGATATAATCCAGATGTATCTTTACATTTGTGATAAGTGGGATGCAAAAAATAATTGCACTGAAATGATATATACCCCCCCCATACTGCTATTGTGCTTAGTAAGACAGCAACCTCAATGACTTGGATTCATAGTAATTGGGGAACTGTTAACAAGCTTAAAGTTACAACCTTAACCGTTAATTTTTCTGATTTTTATCGATGGGTTAGCGGTGCGGGATGCGGTTACACCATCAATCATGTGCGATAGTTATCGGTCAAGCAGAATGGCATTTAAAAAATCGCCATTCTGCCCCTTTAATTTTAATCAATTACAATATTAATTAAAAATAGCTATGACTAAAAAAAATATAATTATTTTAGTAACAGTGACTATTGTGGTGTTGCTGGCCGCGGGGTCGATATTTTTGTTTACAAAAAAAAGTCATAGCAAGCAAAATTTTAATCCCAGCATAGTTGAGCTTAATAAAGTTAGTATTAACACTGGAGATTGGCAGACATATAAAAATTATCAATACAGTTTTGAAATCAAGGGACCGAAGTCCTGGGAAATAAAGCCTAATAGTGATAGCGGATTACTTGACGGCGAGGGTGCGTTTCTTTGGTTTAAACCGGATTCCAATGGCGATTTTTACGCGCCAGTAAGCATGGCCGTGCTTGATAATCCGGACAATTTTTCAATTACCAAATGGTTTTTGAAAAATAATGCTAAATATACCGTGGGGCCGGAAAATTTTATTGAAATAAATATTCCGACCACCGAAGAAGCGGTGGCTGTTTATGTTAATTTTATTAATAGTCAAGGGATTTACAAATATTATGTAAAAAAGAACGAGAAGATATTCAGTTTTGATTTGATGGATACCGGATCGAATATAATAAACGAAGATGCAATGATCAATGCAATAGTAAATACTCTAAGGTTTAATAAATAAGCGGATGGATTTAAAGATTTTAGACAGTTTTAATACAAAAAATCGGCCACAAGCCGATTTTTAAGCCTGTGTGATTTTCTGTAAAAAAATACAGGAATTCGTTATTGAATTCCTCTAAAGCGCGAAAGCGAAACATGGGGTGGAAAATTTTAAAAACGCCCGGTTAAGGCGTTTTTTTGAGCAGATTTTTGACCGGGCCGAAGGTTTTGCGGTGGAACGGAGTCGGACCGTATTTGATTAACGCGTCCAGATGTTCTTTGGTGCCATAGCCTTTGTGATTGGCAAAACCATATTGCGGATATTTTTCCGCTAATTCGGCGATCAGCCGGTCGTGCGTGACTTTGGCGATGATGGAAGCGGCGGCGATGGAAAAAACCAGGTTGTCGCCGTCGACAATATTTTCCTGCTTCAGGCTGAAATTGGGAATCGGCGCGCGGCCGTCAAGCATAATGTAATCGGGTTTTTTCTTCAGCGCGCCCAGAGCTTTTTTCATGCAAAGAAATGTCGCCTGATAAATATTGAGGCGGTCGATCGTCTCGTGATCGCAAATTCCCACGCCGACCTCGGTGAAATTATTCATAATCAGCTCAAAAAATTCCTCGCGCTTTTTTTCCGGCACTAATTTGGAATCTTTGAGTTTTTTGAATTCTTTGATTCCGGCGATTTTTTCGGCAGCGGCGGCATCAAGCACGGCC
>DATJQC010000099.1:0-10495 GCA_035506055.1 Candidatus Nanoarchaeia archaeon
GTTCTAAATCTTCATATTTTGGTAAATTTTTTTAAAAATATTTCAGCTGATATAGCCATATCATCCTCAATATTTTTAAAAAAATTTCCTCAAAATCTGAAAATTTATACTCAAAGAGCGTTCGTTGACAGACCCTTAAAACTTTTTTTATATATTTTTTCGTGCTAAGATTAAAATATGGCAAATAGCGAATTATCCAATAATTTAAGCGATAAAAACAGCCGCGCCGGCTGGTGGTTTGGTTTTATTTGGCTCGCGGTTTTGATAATCGGCCTGGCGATTTTAGCCACTTATTTTAATCCTTTCCGGCTCGCCTTACCTTTTATTTTGACGGCGATTTTTTTAATCATTCCCGAAGAATACGGTTTGTATTCTTTGGCGTTTTTTTTGCCGGCGATCGAATGGTATTTTTATTACCGCGGGTTGGAAATTCCGCTGATCGATCTGCTCGGCCTGGCCGTTTTCGCCGCTTTTATTTTGCGGAAAATTTATGACCGGCTGTTCCGCCGCGAAAAATTCCAATTGCGCCTGCCGGTTCTGATCCCGTTCTCTTTTTTTATCATCAGCGCCTTCATTTCCTGTTTCTTCGCCGATTATGTCCGCGACAGCATTTGGTATTTTGTCCGCTGGATTTTATTTTTTTATTTCGTCTACGTGGTTTTTCCGGTCAACGCGATCAAGCGCGAAATCGTTTTGCGCAACACGGTGATTTCTTTGGTGGCTTGCGGCGTGCTCGTGGCTTTGGGCGGGCTGTATTCGGTTTTTATTCAGGATTGGCAATACCAATTCGTCCGCGTCATTCCGCTGACGTTTTTTAACATCTCGCCTCTGGGCACTAACCATAATTTGCTGGCCGAAGTCTTGATCGTTTCACTGGCCCTTACCCAATCGCTCAAATATTGGTTCACTTCCCGCGTGGCCAAGCGCTGGCTGGATATTCTCACTTTTTTTCAGGCTTTGGTTTTGGTCGGCACTTTTTCCCGCGCGGCTTGGATCGGCTTGGGCGCGATGATCTTGCTTTGGCTTGCCGTCAATGCCAAAAAATTAAGCCGCTCGGTCTGGGTGATCTTGATCATGGCTTTGATCATTCTCTCGCCGCTGTTCGTTTATATGTATCGCCTGCAGAGCCAATATGATATCGGCGTCAGTTCGACCGAGAATCGTTTGATCATGACCGAGATCGCCTGGGATAAATTTTTGGATAAACCGGTTTTCGGCCAGGGCGACGGAACTTTCATCAATTTCATCGCCGATGATATTCGCTTCATCGCCAAATACGGCGAACCGCTCGATTCCCATGGCGTCTGGCAAAAAATTATTTTGGAAAACGGCTTGTTCGGCGTTTTTACTTTTGCTCTGCTATTGGCCGGTATTTTTATAATTTTGGGCAGGTTTTGGAAAAGATTCGGCGTCCGTTATCCTTGGTTTCCGCCGCTGGTCTTGGGTTCGATCGGCATTGTGATTATGGAATTTTTCAACACCTCTTATTATAAAGGCAAGATGTGGCTGCCGATCGCGCTGGCCCTGGCCGCCGTGAATCTTATCCGCGCCAAAGAAAGAAAAATAAAATATGGCAAGAATTAAGATTTTACAAATTATCCCGACTTTGAACGGCGCCGGCGCGGAAAGATTAGTCGTCGATCTGGCCAAATTTTTGGATCGGGAAAAATTCGCCGTGGCAGTGATCTGCCTGAAAGCGGGCGGAGCCTGGACTGAAGAATTGGCCAGGGCTAAAATTCCGGTGCAAATCGTCAATCGCGGAAATTATCCGATCGTTTTCGATTTTTTCCGGCTGGTGAAAATCATTAAGCAAGCCGCGCCCGACATCGTCCATACTCATCTTTTCGGCGCCGATATTTACGGCCGGCTGGCGGCGAAATTGGCCGGCGTCAAGAAAATAATTTCCACCGAACATAATTTGAATTATAGCGAAGGCGCCGGGAAAAGATTTTTGAAAAAGAAGACGGCGATTCTCGCCGCGGTAATCGTCGCCGTTTCCGAATCAGTCAAAAAATATCTGATCGAGCGGGAAGGAGTGCCGGCGGGAAAGATCAGAGTGATTTATAACGGCGTGGATATTGAAAAATTCCGCTATAATGAGCGGAAATACGAGCAAAAATCAGCCGGGCTGGTGATCGGTTCGATCGGTCGGCTGGAGCCGCAAAAAGATTTTCCGACCTTGATCAAAGCAATGGCTGAAATCAAAGGAGCCGAATGCCGGATTATCGGCGCGGGCGGAGAGCGGAAAAAATTAGCCAGGCTGATTGCCGAATTATCTTTAGCCGATAAAGTTAAGTTGCTCGGCTGGCAGAAAGATACTTCAACTTTTTTGAAGCAAACGGATATTTTTGTCCTGCCTTCGCGCTGGGAGGGTTTCGGTATCGTGATTTTGGAAGCCGGTTTGTCCGGTTTGCCGGTAATCGGCAGCCGCGTCGACGGGATCGCGGAAATAATCGCCGACGGCCAAGATGGATTATTGTTCGAGCCGGGAAATTCCGCCGAGCTGGCCCGCAAAATAAAAAGTTTGCAAGCCGATCCGGCTCTCCGCGAGCGGCTGGGAAAAAATTTGCAGGATAAAATTTTGGAAAAATTTTCAATCGAAAAGATGGTTAAGCAATACGAAGATTTATATTTTGAAGTTCTTAGTCGGAAATAATCCATTATGAAAATATTATTGATTAATAATTATCATTATTCGCGCGACGGCGTCACTCGGGCGTATTTCGATCTGGCGGAAATTTTGACGGCGCACGGGCATGAGGTGGCCTTTTTTTCTTCGCACGGCGAGAAGGAATCGCCGACGAAATGGTCGAAGTTTTTCGTTTCCGCCACCGATTTCGAAGGAAAAAAAATCAGTTTCGCCCGCAAGATGAAATTGATCGCCAAAGGTTTTTATAATTTCGAAGCCAAGCGCAATTTGGAAAAATTGCTCAAGGAATTCCAGCCCGACGTCGCGCATCTGCATAATATTTATCATCAT
This sequence comes from Candidatus Nanoarchaeia archaeon, assembly GCA_035506055.1. Taxonomy (GTDB): domain Bacteria; phylum Patescibacteriota; class Patescibacteriia; order Patescibacteriales; family WJLG01; genus JAQTUZ01. The sequence continues at coordinate 2,981 of DATJQC010000099.1, forward strand.
CTTTCGCCGTCGATCATCGGCGTTCTGCGTAAAAATCATATTCCCACGGCGATGACTTTGCATGATTACGCGCTGGTCAGCCCGAATTATAATTTATTCGCGCGCGGAAAAATTTGGGAAGGCGCCTTGGGCGGAAAATTCTGGCGCTGTTTCACCGATCGCTGTATCAAAGATTCTTTTTGGCGGAGTTTGCTGGCGACTATCGAATCATATTTTTATCAATGGCGGGGAAGCTACCGGAAAATCGATTTATTTATTTCACCCAGCCTTTTTTTAATAAAAAAATTCAAAGAATACGGTTTTAAGCGAGAAATTATCTATCTGCCCAATCCATTCTTGCCGCCGAAGGAAGCTGCCGGCCCGGCAGCTGAAGAGAAGAATAAATATTTTCTTTATTACGGGCGTTTAAGTCAGGAAAAGGGGATTGCCGATCTGTTGCGCGCCTACGGCCGATTGCGGACGGAAGTTAAATTGAAGATCGCCGGAGCCGGTCCGCAAGAAGATGAACTGAAAAAAATCGTTGCCGGCGAAAAAATTTCCGGCGTGGAATTTATCGGCTATCGAACCGGTGCCGAACTTTGGCGATTTGTCGCCGGAGCTGAAGCTGTGGTCGTGCCCTCGCTTTGGTACGAGAACGCGCCTTACAGCGTGATCGAACCGATGGGTTTGGGAAAAATCGTCCTGGCTTCGCGGCTGGGCGGCTTGACTGAACTGATCCGTGACGGCGAAAACGGTTTTCTCTTTGCCGCCGGTGACATTGCCGATTTATCTGAAAAACTTAAATATATTTTATCTCACCCGGAATTAAAAAGTTCGATCGGCGCGTCGGCGATCGCTTCGGTCAGAGAAAAAAATGATCCGGAAAAATTTTATCAGGCTCTGTCGCGCCTCTATCAACGGCTCCAGCCGCGATAATTTTGAATTTTTTTCGGAAAAAATATTGAGAATTCCAGGGAAGAACTCTAAATGAAAAGGGGATAAATTCTTGACAAAATTGGCTAAAAAAGGCCATTTTTTTCATATTAGCGATATTTGGCCGAAAAGTATTGACATTTGGGATTATTTATGCTACTATCAGATGATTATCTTAATTAATTTTATTATACTTTTTATCTAAAAGTTTCTACGAATTATGAAAAAAGTTTTAATCATCGCTGTTTTGTTTGCGGTTCTGGGTGTTTCTTTTTTGATGCAGCCGACTGAAGGCAAAACCAAACCTTATTACTCCGGCAAAACCGTGAGCTATAATGGAACGTTTTATGTCGGTACGGTCAATACCGGCGATTTCGAATTGTTCGCCCTGCAAGGCAAACAATTGGTCAAGGTTACCGATATCCAATCCCTTGACCCGGAAAGCAAGGAGTTTGACGATCTGCTTTTTGTCAAAGCCGACGGCAACCTTTATGCCTATCTGGTCAATGGCCGCTACTTGTACAAGTACGACATTTCCAATCCGGAAATTCCGACTGTCTTGACCAAGGTCAAAGATAATTCTTGGGATTGGTTCACCCGCGTGGAAATGGTCAACGGCAACTTGGTGACGATCGGCAGCAAGGGAATGAAAGTGTGGAACTCCAATTTGCAAGTGATCCAGGCTTATTCGATGATCAACAATTCGACGCTGGGTTATTCCCAATTCGTCGATCAGGGAAAATTGATCGTGAATCTTAAAGACAAGTTGGATGTCTACAACACCGCTTCGATGCAGAAAGTTTCCGAATATTCCATTGCCGTGAACAATGTCGGCGCGTCGCGGACGATTACCAGCGATGACAACTTGATTTATCTGGTCGATGATCAGTCTTTGAAGGCGGTCGATTTCGATGGCAACGTGGTCAGACAATTCGATCATGCCGGCGTGGACGGATACAACGTGATCGATTCCACCGACCCGAATTATCTTTATTTTTCCGACGGACTCGGTATCGTCAAAGTCGACAAAGAAACTTTCCAGCCGGTGTCATGGGATTGGACCAGCAATAACGGTCCTTCGGGCAGCTGGGCGATGGGTTTGAGCTCGGCTAACGATGCCAACGGCGAAAAGATCGCCATCTTCAACGGTTCGAATATCATGGTGCTTGATCAGAATATGAAAACCTTAGCCACTTATATGTCGGTGGAAAAAGATAATCGCCCGGCTCAACCGTTAAGTTTGAGCATTGATAAGAATTTCGCCGCGGCCAATTCTCAAGTGGCCATCAGCGGCACCGGTTTCGGTTTGAATGAGACTTTGAAGATCGAATTTAATAAAGTCAAGGTCGCCGAAGTGAACACCGATGATTTCGGCAGCTTCCAGACCATTATTACCGTTCCGACGGTCGGCAGCACGCCGTTGTCCACCGATATCAAAGTCACGGGCGAAACTTCCAAGCTCACTTACAGCACTTCTTTCCGCATTGAATAAATTTCTAGGCCGCATATAAACGAATACTACAAATTAGTGACGAATACTGCGAACGCTACAAATCGAATTACAAAACCGCGTTTATTGCGTAAAAATTAATATTTGTTAAATAATTTGTTGTATTCGCGAAAAATTCGTAGTATTCGCATCATATAAAAATATTGATTTATGAAGATAGCAATTATCGGACAAAAAGGAATTCCCAGCCGCTCGGGCGGGATCGAGAAACACGTGGAAGATTTGTCTGTCCGCTTGGTTAAGGCCGGCCATGAAGTTTTAGTTTATACTCGTCCGAATTATACCGATAAAAATTTACAAGAATTTCAGGGCGTGAAATTGATCTCTCTGCCCAGCATCGCCACCAAGCATCTGGACGCGATCACTCATACTTTTCTCGCTTGTTTTGATGTGGCCAAGAGAGATGTGGACGTTATCCATTTTCATTCCATCGGCCCGTCGTCTTTGCTTTGGCTGGTGAAAATTTTGAAACCGGGTGTGCCAGTGATCGCGACTTATCATTGTCAAGATTATTATCATCAGAAATGGGGCCTGTTCGCCAAGATTTATTTGAAGATCGGGGAATTTTTCGCTTGCCGCGTCGCTGATAAGACTATCGCTGTTTCCAAAGTCTTGAAAGAATTCGCCGCCAAACAATACGGCCGCGTTCCGGAATATATTCCCAATGGCGTGGTGGAGGGAAAAAATATCGTTGCCAGAGATATTAAAAAATTCGGCCTGGAAAAAGACGGCTACATTCTATCTGTCGGCCGCTTAGTGAAGCACAAGGGTTTTGAATATTTAATCAGGGCTTTTAAAAACGTTAAGACTGATAAGAAATTGGTCATCGCCGGCGGCAGCGCTTTTACGGATAAATATGTTTGCCATTTGAAGGAATTGGCGGCCGGCGATAAGCGGATTGTTTTTACCGGCGCCCAGACCGGCTCAGTTTTGGCCGAGCTTTTTTCCAACGCTTATCTTTTTGTCCAACCGTCCGAATCGGAAGGCTTGTCAATTGCTTTGCTGGAAGCGATGGCTTATGGCAAGGCGACTTTGGTTTCCGATATTCCGGCTAACCGCGAGGCGATTTCCTATACCGGTTACACTTTCCGCAATATGAACGTCGCTGATCTCGTCGGCAAATTGAACGGCCTGTTGCGCAATTCGGAAATGGTCCGGGAAATGGGCGAGATGCAAAAGAAAAGAGCGTTGAAGGAATACGATTGGGAAAAAATTCTGGCCAAAACCCAGAACGTTTATCGTTCCGTCGCTACTCGCGAGCGGCTGGCGGTTAAGCCGGCCCGCGCCGCGCGCAAATTAAAATTCGCCCAGAAATTTTTCAGTTTATTTTTTTAAATAAATGCCTTTATTCATCCGATTGGCGGATGGATTTATGGTTCGGGAGCGGCTTTGTAAAAAGCTTTTTCCGATTCATAAGCTGGCACCTTACAATATAATTCAGAAACAATTAACAAAGAAAAGGAGGCGCTATGCGCTTCAAATTCTGGTTTGCTTTTCTGCTTTTTGTCGTCGCCTTCACGTGCATGTGGGGGTGCGGTCCTAATCCGTACAAACCGGCCGCCACCACGCCGACTGATACTTCAGCGGTGCTTACGGTCTTGGCGGACTCGGGAACCAACGGGCAGGTTATGCTGTATTTTTACGCGGCAGATTACCTGTTCGATCCGGCCGAAACGAAAACCGCACTCCGCGGTTTCAGCGACTGGACAGTCGGCGTTCCCGGAACATTGGCCAATGGCAAATGGTTCTACTATTTGCAAGCGGCTCCCGGAGTCTACAAATTTAACTTTTGGGGCGCCATTCATTGGGCAGATACGTCGAAGACCAAGGAATCGCAATTCTGGTTTCCCGAACTCGCCGATTTCGCGATCAAGATCACCAGTGATCTCCAGATCGTGAAGCCGACGTTGAAGGAAGCTTTGCTGGCCGGATCGACGCCATCGACGCCAACCACGCCGGTGAAAATCGATACGACCAACCAGACAATTGTCATCCAATGGAATGGCGTTTCCGGCATGGTGTTTGACACGGTGTTCGTGTCTTATTCCAAGGGCACGATTGTGCTGATGGGCGATTCGATCGTCTATCAGCGCGCCCCTTCGCTCGCGTCATTAGGTTATGACACGGTGAAGCTGTTGTCGCCCGGAGTCGTCAGCGGCGCGATCAATTACGATTGCATCGTCAGGTGGATTTCGTCGCAAGCGGTGACCAACAGGCAAGGCGTGAGCGGTTATAAAGTCAGTATGACTTTTGATCCGGTTACTGTCCGGCTCGTTTCCAACGGCCATCCGTTTGAAATCGGCTTGCCCAACTGGACCCAAAGTCCGCTGGGCGCTAAAAGCAACGGCCGTTATCCGTTCACCTCCGGTTTTATGACGCCAGGGCGTTACAATTTTGATGTCGGCGGCGATTCCGCGAGTTCCTGGGCCGACTCTTCGGTCTTGGACAAATCCATTTGGGGCTATATGTCGAGCCCCGGGCACTATATTATGCAAGCAGTTCTGTTGCCCGACGGGCGATGGCTGCCCGGCAGTCTGGTGGATACGGCGCAAGCGAAAATCATTCATGACACGCTGAAATTGATCGATTCTCTGGTGAAGTATGACACGTTGCCAGGGAAATTGATCATCGATAGTATCAAGGTCATGTATGATTCGATCACAAAGGAGATCGATAGCATACCTGGTCGTCCCGATACCATAATTTTGGCGGGCGATCTGGTAAAAACCGTCTCCTCCACCGCGGTAAGCGGCGGATACAATTTCAGCTTGGATTTTTCGCAAGTGATGGTAAAGGTTGTCCCAGCCGGACGGCCGTTCGAAATCGGCTTGCCCAACTGGAATAAGCAGGGCTTCTTGGGATCGAAAAGCGGAATGTATTATCCGTACAACGTCACCTTGGCTCCCGGAACATATACCTTTGGCATCGGCGGAGATTCAGCCACGAAAGTCTGGGCTGACTCATCAGTGCTAAAAGGGACGGTCTGGGGATATAAAACATCCTTGGGCTGGATATTGCGCGCAACGGTTACCAATGATGGCCGGTTTGTCCCGACTAGCTTGGTGACCCCGGGCGATACTGTCACTATCAAAGTTCCCGTGGCGGTGCCTGAAACGGTTTTCGTCAAGTTGCCGGGGCCTAAACCCGACACTATCGTCACTCCGGGTAAAACCGTTATCGTCATTGACACTTTCTTGGTCAGAACGGTAAAAACGGACACGGTGATTAAAAGCAGGGACACCACTCTTTATGTTCACGACACGATCCAAATTATCGATCAGGGTACGGTACCGATCATGGTTGCCGGAATTACTTCGGACACGTCATGGCTTGATCCAAGCCATCTGACCGGCATAGCTTCGCTCGATTCTATCTATCGTCTGCTGCGAATTCATACGGTGTTGACGATCGGTTCGAAAAAGGACTCGACTTATGACCGGGATACGGCCAGGACGACGACCATTGTTCCGCTCGCGCAGGATACTTTTAATCTGACGTTCAAGCTCCTTTCCGCTACGGCCGGCACCGGAGACACTTTCAATGTCAACTTCGCGTTGACAACGAAGACCTTTTCCGATGGTACGCCGCAGATCAATGCTTTGGGAGTGGTTCCGGCAAATTGGAACCAAAAAACCCCGAGCACGGGAATCGCGAATGGGAGTTTCAACTTCTCGGCCAAGATGGTCTCCGGCCAGAAGTATCTCCTTAACTTTGTGGACAACGGAGCGGCTTGGGCCCAACAGTCGGTGCTCAAACTTTCCCAGTACGTTTATGTCAATGGCAGTAATGTTGACCTTGCGGTCGCCCTTAATTCCAAAGCCACCGGCTTTGTCTACGCCCCGCCAGCGGCGCCTTGACAAAGAAAGTCGCTTCTAATTAAGGAAGTAAGCATGCCCTCGCTTGTGAAAATCAAGCGAGGGCCTTTTATTTACAATTTCTTTTTATTGTTATAAGGTAATAGTAATTATGATTTTATTTATCGATACAACCGATAATGCCGAGATCGAAGTCGGACTGTCAGACGGCGGGCGGATTTTATCCAGCCAAAAAATTCCTGCCGAGCGCCAGCAAGGAGAAAAATTATTGCCGGCCATAGAAAATGTTTTACGGAAGAAAAAAATTAAGTTGTCAGAACTTGAAGCGATTGAAGTTAAAAATCGGGGCGGCAGTTTTACTTCCCTGCGCGTCGGCGTGGCCGCGGCCAATGCTTTGGGTTTTGCTTTAGGAATACCGGTGCGGGGGACAGTCGGAACAGCCAAAACTGTTGACGGGATTGATATTGTTGAACCGAAATATGGCAGAGAGCCGGATATAGGTTCATGAAGCAAGCAACATGTAGCATGCAACATTTGATTGGTTTAGCATACCTCTACTATTTGCTACTTGTTACCTGATACCTGCTACGTGACATCTGTGTATTACTTGTTCATAACCTTTATCCACAATTGATAAATAGTCAGATCGCCGGCGGTTGGCGGTTTTTTTATTGGCTAATTTTAAATAATTGGCATCGATAAAAAAATTGGCCCCAAGTGTTTGACGATGGCGGATAAGTGGTGTACAATTATAGTATGTTGGTGAAAAGTGGGGGAGATGGGTGAAAAATCATTAGAACATGAAAGCAAATTAGCATAAGAACATGACTTGATAGCAACTTGTTTTAATGTTTCTATGCTTTAATGCTTATTGATCTATGTTTATCGGCGAATATAGCCACAATTTGGATAGTAAAGGCAGAATTGCCGTACCGGCTAAGTTTAGGAATATGCTGGAAAAAGGGGCAGTTGTCACTAAAGGTTTGGATAACTGTCTTTTTATGTATCCGAAAACCAAATGGGAAGAGATTGCCCGGAAATTCGCCAATCTGCCGGTCAGCCAGGCTAAAGCCAGAGCTTTTGCCCGCCATATGCTGGCCGGAGCGATGAATGTCGAATTTGATAATCAAGGCCGGATAAATTTACCCGAGTATTTACGCAAGTTCGCCAATTTGAAAAAGGAAACCATTATTGCCGGTCTGTTCGATCGTCTGGAAATTTGGGATGAGTCAGCTTGGAATAAATATAAAGCAACGACCGAAAAAGACAGCGGCCAGA
>DATJQC010000100.1:0-2248 GCA_035506055.1 Candidatus Nanoarchaeia archaeon
ACGCCAAACTGGAAAAACTCAGCCGCGCCAACCGAATAATTATTAACCAAACCGTAGCCTTAAACCCCGCCGCCAAAGTTACATTTTCCAATCATAGAACGAATTAGCCTACGGTTACATTTTTGGATCATTTGACACGGCGGCTTGGCGGATTAGCCGGATGGCCGTATACTTTATTTATTATGATCAGCGAGATTATCAGGCAAAAACCGCGGAATGCCCGCGAACTGATGGCATTAAAGCGAAAAATTGCCAAAAAATCAGGAGAAAAAATTCCTCGCCATTCGGAATTGTGGCGGGAGTATTTGGCTTTGGCAAAAAGCGGGAAGATAAAATATGATGAAAAATTCGCGCGGCTGTTGAAGCGGCGGGCCGTGCGCACGCTTTCCGGCGTGGCGCCGGTGGCGGTTTTGACCAAACCTTGGCCGTGCCCGGGCCGCTGCATTTTTTGCCCGACCGAAAAAAACGTGCCGAAAAGCTATTTATCCAACGAGCCGGCGGTGATGCGGGCGATTCGGAATAAATACGATCCTTATCTTCAGGTGCGCACGCGCTTGGAGGCCTTGGAAATCAACGGCCATCGTCCGGAAAAGATCGAACTGATCGTCATCGGCGGCACCTGGAGCGTTCTGCCGCGCGCTTATAAACTTTGGTTCATCAAAGAATGTTTTAGAGCAGCGAATGAGCGACAAAGAAAAAATAAAAAAGAAAAAAGAAAAAATTATAAAAAAAACAACATCATTAAAATAAAGAAGGAATTGCAGCGAGAACAGAAAAAAAATGAAAGGGCGAAGTATAAGATTATCGGCATTACTTTGGAAACGCGGCCGGATTATATTGATGAAAAAGAATTGGTCGAGGTGCGCGAGCTGGGCGCGACGCGCGTCGAATTGGGCGTGCAGGCGATCGATGATATAATTTTGGCGAAAAATAATCGCGGCCATGGCGTGGCGGAAATCGCTCGCGCCACCGAGCTCTTAAAAAATTTCGGTTTTAAAATAACTTATCATCTGATGCCCGGCTTGCCGGGCGCGACGGCCAAAAAAGATTTGGCGCTGTTCCGGCGATTATTTTCCGATCCGCGCTTTCAGCCGGATCAGATAAAATTTTATCCGACCGTGGTCACCAAGGGTTCTAAACTTTATCAATGGTGGAAACAGGGAAAATATCATCCGTATTCTGATAAAGTTTTGCGGAAATTAATTGTCGATTGCAAAAAATCCGTGCCCGAATATGTCCGGATCATCCGGCTGATTCGCGATATTCCCGGCGAATCGATCAAGGCGGGAAATACGATCACTAATTTGCGTCAGGTGATGCAGCAGGAAGGCGCGCGCTGCCGCTGCATCCGCTGCCGGGAGGCGAGGGATAAAAAAATAATCGCCAAAGATTTGAAATTGAATATTAAAAAATATTCAGCTTCCGGCGGAACAGAGTATTTTATTTCTCTTGATTCGCGCGACGGCCAGACGCTGTTCGGCTTTTGCCGGCTGCGGCTACCGAAATTACAAATTAAAAATTACAAATTAAAAATTAAGGATAAAGATTTTATTTTTTTGAATAATTTTGCCATAGTGAGAGAATTGCATGTTTACGGCGAGCTGGTGCCGGTCGGCGGCAAGAAAAAAACCCAGCACGGCGGCTTGGGAAAGAAACTTTTAGAGCAGGCGGAAAAAATCGCCCACCAGAATAATTTTCAAAACATCGCCGTTATCGCCGGCATCGGCGTCCGCGGGTATTACAAAAAGCTCGGCTATCGGCTAAAAGCCGGATATTTGGTTAAAAAAATCGGTTAGCGTTGACAAAATTTATTGTTTATGATAAGTTGAGGTGTAATTTGGCAAAGCACATTTTAAAATCTAAAAATATACCAAGAAAGGCGGTTTATATGGATTATCGGCTGTTTTTGCAAGAAAAAGACGATTTTTGCGGACGAATATATGGGTTGCGCCTGGGGAAAATTGACGTATTGCGGGCAGCGATGGAGGCGGATATTGAAAAAAACGGGTTAGCAAAACCGTTTTTGATCGTGCCGATCGGACAAACGCATGCCAGACTGCAAAAAGCTTTTCGGGAAAAAATCGAGGTTTATTATGTTTTTTCCGAAGAGCTTGATGATCTCGACAAGGTCAGGCACGATCGCTGGCCGGCGCAAAGTTATTTTATCAGACACGGCGGCCATCGCGAAGCGAACGAGGGCGATAGGGAATTAAAATTGCTTTCGGCGGAAAAAATCTGGGAACGAAAA
>DATJQC010000101.1:0-16598 GCA_035506055.1 Candidatus Nanoarchaeia archaeon
CCGCTCTCGCGGCCAACTGCTTCCCTGCCCCCGATATTATCGGGGGGTCGCGTAATTCCGCAACCGATCCTTTTTTGCGAGCTTCAATGTATCGCGTCTAAGACGCTGATAATAATGATCTCTAGGAAGGGCCGAACAAGAATAAACGCTGCCGCGATGAAAATAACTCTCATTGCTCCCCTCCTTTCTTTCAGGGAAGACCGGAAGCCTTAGGCAGGCTTCCTACAGCACAAGGGCATAGAAGTTCTATACCCGTTCTGTTTTTATCACAGAGATTCAAGAGTGTCAATATTGACAAAATTATCAATACTTATTATGTTTAAAATTAAAAAATGGGAGTAATTCAGCCCATTTTTCATTGTCAGTCGCCAGAATTTCCAAAATTAATCGATTTTCAGTATCTTGTATTTCATTTCGCCTTTGGGAGTTTCGACGCTTACCTCGTCTCCTTTTTTTCTTCCCAAAAAAGCCATGCCTAACGGCGATTCGTTGGAAATTTTGCCCTCGGCCGGCGCGGCTTCGTTAAAACTGACGATGCAGAAATTTTTTTCATCGCCGGTCTGGCAATTCCGCACCGTGATATTCGATCCCATCGCCGCTTTGCCATTGCCATGGCCGTCGCTTTCGACGACGGTCAAATTTTTTAACAACGTCGAGAGTTCGATGATCCGCCCGTCGTTGAAGGCTTGCGCGTCTTTGGCTTCGTGATATTCGGCGTTCTCGCTCAAGTCGCCCAGCTCCTTGGCTTTCTCAATCCGATCGGCGATCTCTCGCCGTTTTACATTAACCAACAAATCCAATTCTTCCTTTAATTTATTATAACCTTCTTGAGAAATGATCTGGTCGGGCATAGGCAATTATGAATTATATTTTTTAAATTTTTAATAAGATAAATATAATACATTTCAAGCGCCGGCGCAAGTGTCTTGCCGCTCATGATAAATCGCCGCGGCCGAAAGCAATAAAAAGCCGATTCCCAAAGGATGATTAGCATAAGGGCTGAAGAAGCTGATGATAGTTATCAACAGGATGCCTGATCCCAAACCCCAGGATAGCCAAGTTTTAATCTTGAGCGCGTCTTTGATGATCATTAAGATTAATAATAAGTAAGCCAGCAAACCGAACAGGCCGAGTTTCAGCCAGATATCCAGCCAGCCCCACTCGAAAGCATAGGTGGTATAAGTTCCGGTCTGGTTTTCCGAGAGAATCCGCGGATCACTGGCGCGATACGTGACGGTCGTGCCAAAACCATCGCCCCAGATCGGGTTATGGCTGATTTTCTGCCAGAGCGGCGGAAGCAAAGCATAGCGCGAAGAAAGCGCGGCTTCGTTATTCAATTGATCGGCCCGGGCGGCCAGCGCTTCGGTCAAATCAAAATCCATTGCCGGTTGGGGGAAAGGAAAACGAGCGACGGTAAAGATCAGCGCTAAGCTTAAAATAAAAGAAACGATGAGCATAATAGCGACGGAGCCGGATATTTTCCAACCATAATTTTTGACAGTCAGACAGATATAGGCGAGAAAAACCGCCGCCGCCCCCAGCCAGAAACTGCGGGACAAGCTGATGATGATGGCGCTTAAAAGCAGCGTCCCGGCGGCAATGGCGAAAACAATCGCGCCGCGGCTTTTTTTTATTTCATTCCAGTAATGGCTTAAGGCGAATAAGCCGAGAAAAAGAGCGATCACCAGATAAATTTGCGATTGGATAAAAACGCGAACAAGCCCGGTCGGCATTAAGGTGATTTCGCCGATCAGGGTATCGCGCACCCATTGGTAAAGTTCGGCGCTCAACAGCCAATGCCAGAGCGCGTTTTCCGGCCAGGGATGGGTAAAAAAGAAAAAAAGCAGCAGAGTTTTGAGGCTGATCCAGGTTGTGCCGGCGGCGAATAGGCGCCAAACCGGCCGAAAAGGATCATTGCCGGCAATAGCCGGGTTTAAAAAAGTTTCATAAAACGGAAAAATCAGCAGAAAGAACAGCCAGCCGTTGGCATCGAAGAAAACATTCTGCCAAGCATTGCCGCGGGCGCAGCCGATCAATCCGGCCAGGGCGATAAAGAAAAAAAGGATCAGAAAATAGGAAAAATTAGCGGTGGAAAAAATTTTGGCATCGGCGAAAATCGAAGGCTGGCGCCGCCGTTTGTCCAAAAAAGAAAATAAATAATTTTTAAACCAGACGGAAAGGACGATCAGCCAGAGGGCGATGCGCAAAGAAATTTTCAGCCCGCCGAAATCGATAGAAAGGAGATAGCCTTGCGAACCGATAAACAGTTCGAGCAGAATTATCCAGACGCCGTATTTCAGATTACGCAGGGTCAGAATCAAAGCGATTAAGATCGACGCCGCGAAGACCCAATGATCGATAGCCAAAAAAATATGTCCGAAAAAGGACATTAATTCCACGACAATGATTACGGCCAAGATCAGAAAAAAATAGATGTTAAATAATTTTTTTATCGATTCCATATATTGTAACGCGAATACCGCGAATTTTAAGCGAACACCATGAACGTTCCACTTGAATATTAGTCGGTTTAAAGAGTTCGCGGTATTGGCCGATAATTCGTCGCATTCGCGTTAAACGCGGACTATTTTTTAGCAGGAAGCAATAGGCCGTGCTTTTTTTTAATTACCCGCGCGGCATTATTATATCTTTTCACCGCCGGCAACCAAGGGAAAAATTTATAAGCGAAAGACGGCAGCCAGCTCGACATCGTTCCGCCGGCGCAAGCTGAAAACAATGGCTGGTCGATCCAAATTCCTTTTCCGCCTTGTTCGGAAATCGTCAGCCAAAGATCCCAGTCCTGAAATTTTTTTAAATTTTCATCCCAGCCGGCTTGAGGAAAATTTTTGGTCCGGATCAGCGACATGCTCGAAATATAGGGCATCCGGCGCAATTTATCGGCGTCGAATTCTTGGAGCCGGAATAATTTATCGCCAAATTTGAAGGAAGAATAAGCGAAAGCGGCCTCGGGATGGTTTCGCAAAGCATTGATCATTTCCCGGAGGCAATCGCGGTCGAGCGCCACGTCGGCGTCGCAGAAAAAAAGATAATCCCCTTTCGCAGCCTGAAAGCCGCGGTTGCGGGCATTAGGAGCGCCCTTGTTTTCCTGCTCGATGACTTTATAGCTGATCTCCGCCAGGCGGAATTTTTCCTTAAATTCTTCTATAACCGACGCGCATTTGTCGGTCGAACCGTCGTTGACTACGATGACTTCGATATCTTTTTCAGTCTGCGATAAAATACTTTCAAGACAGCGTCCGAGTTTTTCGCGTTGGTTGTAAATCGGTATGATGATACTGATCATAGGAATAGCTGATAAAATTTTTCCGCCATTTTTTTGGCGCTGAAGTTTTCCACTACCCGACGTTTGCCCGCCTCGCCCAGCGAGCGGCGCGATTCCGGATCTTGAGCCAAGCTGATTACGGCTTGGGCGATCTCGATGGTATTTTCCGAATTAACCAGCAGACCATTGATTCCGTTAATTACCGCGTCGCGCACTCCCCCGCTATCGCCGGCCACGACCGGCTTGCCGGCCAAATTCGCTTCCAGATAAACCTGGCCGAAACCTTCATAATCGCCGTTGATATTCCGCGCCGGCATTATAAATATATCACATAATTCCAGCCACGCCCACCGGTCAGCTTCGGAAATTTTTCCCAGAAAAATAATTTTATTTCTTAGCGAAGGTTCAAGGCGGCCCGCGGCATTTTTTAAATTATCAGCTTCCGGGCCGCTGCCGGCAATCGCATAAATAATTTCCGGAACGGCCTGGCTGATCGCGGCCAGCGCTGCGATCGCCCGATCAAATCCCTTGCGCGGCACCAAGCGCCCCAAGCTCAAGAGGACTAATTTATCAGCCAATCCGAATTGTTGGCGCAATTCCCTGACTCGTTGCGGATTACGGATAAAAACCGGCTCGATGCCCGGATTGACCAGAAAGATTTTGGCGGTCAGCGCCGCATCGAAAATCTTGACTGAATTAGCCGTGAAACTGTTGGAACAGATAATTTTATCGGCTCGTCTTAAAATTTTTTCAGCGCGTTTGATTTTTCCTTTGGCGCTGGCCAAAGAAAAATCCAAGCCATGAAGCAGCACGGTATATTTTATGGGGATGAATTTCGCCAGATAATAAGCGACCAGACCAAGCGGCAAAATTTGGCCGACAATGATTTCCACTTCGCTATTTTTCTTATTTCCCGAGACAAGAGAAACTTTTTTAAGTTCCCTGATGGTTTGCCAAAGATGCCAGAGCGCCGGCAGCCAGCGCGGCCGAATTTTTTGGGCTATCAGCCGGCGGTACCTGACGCGTCCGGAATCAGCGCTGCCTGATGCCGCATCGGCCAAGACCGTCAAATTATCCGCCGGCCAATTATCCGCCAGATTTTTATATAAAGTGGCGACGCCGCCGGTTTGGGGAGGAAATTCCAGAGTGAATAGCAAATATTGGCGCATAAGTTTGGTTTAGGCGGATTTTTTCTTAAATACCGAGCGAAAGACGCCGGCAATCTCTTCGGTCTTGACGGTTTTAAAGGCGACGATTAAAAGCAAATAAACCGCCGCCGCGATCGGCACGACAAAGATAATACTGAATTTAGTCTTCAGATAAAAAGCCAGCGCGGCCATCAGAACTGCCGCGGCCAGGATTTTACCCAAAGCGGTCATTATTTTTGCGCCGTCGATCCTGACGATTTTTTTCGCCCAATAAAATCCTAAGACGGTCATTAAAAGATTGGTGGCGAGCACGGTGATGCTGGCGCCCACCGCTTTGAAATGCGGGATCAGCAGAAAATCAAGAGCCACGCTGACGATCGTGATGATGATCATATTGACCGTATTATTTTTCTGGCGGTCGCAGGCGTTGAGCAAAGCGCCGACCGGATAGTTTATGAAAACGAAAAGCGCCGCCAAGATCGTAATCTGCATCGGCAAGATCGCTTGGCCATAGCCGGTTTTAAATAAGAGGATTATTTTATCGGCCAGGGCGACGACGCCGGCGGAAATCGGCAGCGAAATGATCGCCAGATAAATCACCGCCTTCTCCAAGGAAATCGCCAACTGCGCCCGGTTGCTCACCCAGTAGCGGCTCATCGCCGGATAAAGCGAGGCGATGAAGGCGCCGGGCAAAAATTGCAGGGCAAAAATGATCCGGAAAGAGATTTGATAATAACCGACATAGATATTGCCGGCAAAATGTTGTAATAGCACAGAGTCAAGATAGGTGTAGATCCTTTGGAAGACGGCGAAAACACCGAAGGGAATGGCGATCAGCGCGATTTTTTTCAGCAATTCCCGATTAAAAAATAATTTAATTTTGACGCCGATTCGGCGGCTGAGGATCGCGTAAGAATAAATGAAATTGAAAGCGCTGGCCATCGTCAGCGAGCTGAAGACGAACGGCAAAGAAAAACCGTAATGGATATAAAGCAAGCCGCCGCTCATGACGATCAGCTGGAAGATCACCGAGGAGATGCTTTCGAAAAAGAGATTATGAAAACCGCGGATGACGCCGTAAAAAGTGATCGTGAAAGAATCAAGCGCCGCGCCGATCGCCGCCAGATAGACCAGTAATTTTATTTCGCTGCCATAACCGGCGATCTGTGCCGCCGCGAAAATGCAGCCTAAGGCCAGCAAAGTCAGCGGCAGTTTGATGGCGATAACCGTGCCCAGTAATTCCTGGGCGTCAAGATTTTTTTTGGCGGTTTCGCGGGTGATGACGCTGACCAATCCGAAATCCATGATGATCGAAAAAATCGTAGTGAAAGAGATGGCAAAATAATATTTTCCCAAATTTTCCGGACCAAGATTGCGCGCCAACAGCGTAAAATAAGTAAAAGAAATCACCTTTTGCAGGATTAACGCCAAAGTAAAATAAGAAGTGTTGCGCGTCACGTTGCCGTCGATCCGCGCGACATCTTCAGCTTCTTCTTCGATTTGCAGTTCATCATCTTCCATAGTATAAACATTATAGCATTTTCAGCTATTGGTCAAAGCCGAATGGACTTGATAATTTTATTTTAAAATTGGCCAAAAATATCTTCTCTTGCTCATTTTTATCTTTTATGTTAGCATTTATTTATAAAATATAGCATCAGCGTATGCTATTTTATTTATCTACCTAACAAAATTTATTCGCGGTATTTGCGGCATTCGCATGAATTCGCGGATTCGCATCATATTATGAAAAAAGATATTCATCCGAAATATTTCACCGATGCCAAGGTCATCTGCGCCTGCGGCAATACTTTCACCACTGGCTCTACTAAGCCGGAGTTAAGAGTTGATTTGTGTTCGGCTTGCCATCCTTTTTATACGGGCAAGCAGAAATTGGTCGATACGGCCCGCCGCGTGGAAAAATTCCAGGCCAGAATGGAAGCTTCCGGCAAGATTTCCGGCAAACGGATCAGCAAGAAAGAAAAATTGACGGCTAAAGCGGCCAAGCGGGCGGCCAAGCGAGTCGAGAAGGAATAGTATTGTTAACGGCTATGCTTTTCTGTATGGTATAATCATACCGTGCGGTAAAGCGTAGCCGTTTTTGATTGGATACAAGCTCTACGAACTACGAATTTTTACGAATATACGAAATGTTTAATCTGCGGTGAATTTTTAAATTCGTATATTCGAAAAAATTCGTAATTCGTAGAGATGAAAAAATGTTGTTGCATATCCGCCGACATTGTAAGATTGTAATATTATGTATGAAGACATCAAAGGCCAATTTGCCGATTTGGAAAAACAATTAATGGATCCGGCGATTGCCGGTGATCCGGTTAAAATGGCCGCGCTGGGAAAAAAGCACGCCAACTTGAAAGATTTGATGGCGAAAATTTTAGAATTGGAAAATAATGAAAAAATTATCTTGCAAAGCCGCGAGCTGATCGCCGAGGAAAAAGATCCGGAGATGAAAGCGCTGGCGGAAACGGAATTGACCGAGGCGGAAATGAAGGCCGCCCGGTTGAAAGATGAAATCGATGAAGAATTGCACCCGGCCGATCCTAATGATAAAAAAGATGTGATCATTGAAATTCGGGCCGGCGCTGGCGGCGATGAATCAGCCTTGTTCGCCGCCGAACTTTTCCGGATGTATGCGCGGTATGCCGAACGCCAGCATTGGCAGGTGGAAATTTTCGAAGCCAGCCAGACCGGCATCGGCGGTTTCAAGGAAATAGTTTTCGGCATCAAGGGCAAGGATGTCTATGGCAATCTGAAATTCGAAGGCGGAACTCATCGCGTCCAACGAGTTCCGGAAACCGAAAAACAAGGCCGCGTCCATACCTCGACGGCTACGGTGGCGGTCGTGCCGGAGGCGGAAGATGTCGATTTAGTGATCGATCCGAAAGATTTGCGCATTGACACTTATTGTTCTTCCGGGCCGGGCGGCCAGAAAGTCAATAAGACCTCATCGGCGATCCGGATCACTCATTTGCCGACTAATGTGGTTGTCCAGTGCCAGGATGAAAAATCCCAGCATCAGAATAAAGAAAAAGCACTGATGATCTTACGCTCGCGTTTGATGCAAAAAATGGAAGACGAAAAACGGGCCAAAAATGATGCCACCCGCCGCCAGCAGATCGGCACGGGCGATCGCAGCGAAAAGATCAGAACTTATAATTTCCCCCAGGATAGGATTACCGATCACCGGATCAAACAGAATTGGAGCAATATTACCGCCACGATGGAAAATAATCTCGAAGCTATCATCGCCGCGCTCAAGCAGGCGGAAAAAAATCTGAATAAATAAATTTTTACGGACTGATGCAAATTCATATCCCGCCCCAGTTTTAGTAAAAAATAAGCCATTTTTAAATATAAATTTTTCTCAATAATTCGCTGTCTGATTTGTTTTTTTGTAAAACGGGGGCGGGATTATACGATCCCATTCTCGGCGTCGCTCGCGGCGAGCTAGCCTCAATGGGCTTCCGTATAAAAAAACCGGAGAAAAGCTCGCACGCGAGAATTCTCCGGGTATTGCAGCGGGAATGCTATAGTGCATTCACCTCACTGTTTTTTGCCGCGCCGTTCGCTCTCCGTTACTTGGCGGCGGCCTTGATCGCGTCGATAAATATCAGCGGCAACGCCAAAAAATGCCGCTTAACCTGGCGCGAAATCAATCTTGTTGATATAAAACTGCCGTTTTACCGCAATGATCCGCCGGTTTAAGGCGAATCAGGACCGGATTGGATCCCCCCCCTTCGCCTGATGATCTGTTGCGTTGGGAGGCAACTCGGTAACGGCTGAATAATCTGACTTAAAGAGCTGAACTGACATTTTGTTTCCTCTTTGCTGCTTAGTGGTTGATTGTTAACGTCTGGATTTGCTCGGCCAGCTTCGACTAATCTGCTTAGTTCCAGACAACGACTTTCTGGTTAAATTTGTCTGGCTGGTTTACCGGCTGGCTTAAATCCTAACTCAGCTCATTAATTTTTGCGCACCCCGTTAAATCGTAGCAAATACTTTTCCCTCCGTCAATTTTTATGACTATCAGAAAAATTCTTGATCTTGCCCGAAAAAAATTCGCTCAAGCCGGATTGTCCGGCGCTAACTGGGAGGCGGAAATCTTATTATCCGCCGTGCTTGGGGAAAATAAAGAATATTTATTGGCTCATCCGGAAAAAAAAATATCTTTCTGGCAATATTTTTTAATAAAAAGAATGATTAATCAACGTTTGGCCGGATATTCCAGCGCGATGCTAACCGGCCATAAATGGTTTTACGGTCTGGATTTTATCGTTGATGAAAATGTCCTAATCCCCCGCCCCGAGACCGAGCTGATGGTCGAGGAAGCCCTGAAAATAATTACAAATTATAAAATACAAATTACCAATGTCATTGATATTGGCACGGGGTCGGGTTGTATAATCATTTCGCTGGCAAAAAAGATACTTAATACCGCGATTAAATTTTATGGGGTGGATATTTCGCGCGCGGCCTTGCGAATCGCTCAAAAAAATTCCCGACGGCACGGGCTTGAAAACCGTATACATTTTTTATACAGCGATTTGCTTAATAATATTGATAAAAATATTTTCAATTTTCCGCTTTTGATTGCCGCCAATCTGCCTTATCTCGCTAAAAAGCAAATTAAGGATTCGCCGTCCATTCAAAAAGAACCTGAAATCGCGCTTTTATCCGGAAACGACGGTTTGGATCATTATCGCCGTCTATTCGATCAGGTCAATGAGTTGAGCGGGTTGGCGGAGAATCATTCGGTAATTTTGGCGGAAATCGATGAAAGCCAGAATGCGGCGATGGGAAATCTTATTAGGAAGTATTTGCCGGGAGCTAAATTTGAATTAAAAAAAGATTTGGCCGGTCATGATCGATTGGTGATAATAAAATTATGAATGAATTTAAAAAACCTCGGCGATCGCCGAGTTTTTAAGTTATGAAAAAGAGGAGTTATCATTCGTTAGGGCGCATCACTTCCACCCAAGTCGGGCCGGCATTGAATTTTACTGCCTGGCCTACGGCAGTCGTAAATTCGGTTCTTGAAAGAGCCGATTGTTTTTTCCAAAGACCGGGTTGGCAAACTCCATCCAGACAGATGGTCGCCGTTCCCGATCCCACATCATCCATCTTTAAGCGCAATTCAGCATCGATCGCGGCGGCGGGAACAATCTGGATGATAATATTCTTCGCGATAATCAAGTCGCGGTCGGCGGTCAATTCGGGCTGATTATTGGCATAACGGATGTAGTCGTTGCCGGTCTTGTCATAAACCCATTTAACCCGGAAATCAGCGACCTGATAATTGATGTCAACTTCGTCGCTGCTGGAAGCTTCCGGGCTCGGACTGTCTTCCTTGTATTGCCAGGAACCGTAAGCGGTCGGAGCAATGTTATTGTCAGTCGAATATTTGGTAAAATTATCCGAGGAAATATAGATGTTGTGCGGGGCGACGCGATCGGTCGAGCGCCAAAAATAATGGCCGTTATAAAATTCATTGAGATCGGTTATGCCCGATTTGATTAGATCAACTAAGGCTTCCGGACTGCCGCCGCAATGAACATAGACGGCGTTCAGCTCTTGCGCCCAATCGACAAAATAAGGCCGGGCCGAACGCACCGGACCGATCCGGGCAATCGTGTCGCCGGAAGCGAAAATCGCCATCAGCCGCGTATAGTAACCCTCGACTTCAGCTTCATAAACTAAATTGGCTTTCTCGATGCCGGATTGCGGACGGGCATCCGGATGATTATCGATCATCACGGCGACCGGCGGCAAATTGGCCTGGTCTGGTTTGACATAAACTCCGTCGATCCGCCGCCGAACGCAATCAGGGCATTTTGCCGCGGCAGAATTATCGGCGGCGGACCAAGTCTTTTCGGAAACCGCGGCGGCGGCGTGAAAAAAAATCAGCCAAAGCAGCCAAGATAGAATCGCCATAAACAAAACTATGGAAATTATCATGATAGTTTTCCATAGTTTTGAGCGGTTGAGAAAATAATTTTTGAGATAAGCCAGCATTCTCCTTGTTTATCGCCAAGCAATGCCTGGGTAAAACAAATTTTTATTTTTTGGCCTCTGTCTTGCCCTCGGCTTTTTCTTCGCCGACAGCTTCGGCTTCCTCGGCCGCGCCGGTTTCAACCTGGGCGACTTGTTCGCTTTCCGCCGGAGCGGTTTCGAACACTTCTTCCGCCTTCGGCTCGGCTACGGTAGCGACGACGTCATCCGTTTCATGAATCAATTTGATTCCTTTGGGCAGCCGCAAATCATGGATTTTAATCACATCGTCGAAAGTATTGAGCGAAGAAATATCCACCTCGATATGATTGACCAAATCAGCCGGTAAGCACTTAACTTCGATTTCGTTGATGCTTCTGATCAAAACGCCGGCCAGTTCCTTGACCGCCTTGGATTCGCCGATAAAGCGCAGCGGAATCTCGGCATGGATTTCCTTGGTCATATCGACTTCATAAAAATCAACATGGATCAACGTGTCCTTGATCGGATCGCGCTGCTCTTCTTTGATGAGCACCTTGCCTTCGGATTTTCCCTCGACGATCAGGTCGATCAAGGTCGATTCGCCGGCCGCCGCCACGATCTTGCGCAGATCATTGACCGAAGCCTTGACTAATTTATTCGTCCCAAGATGCGGACCGTAGACCACTGCCGGAATAAAACCGGATTTGATCATTTTTTTTACGTCTTCGGATTTATTTCTCTTTTGGGCTGTTAGCTTCAAGCTTTCCATATTTGAGATGATTTTGATTTCCAGTTAACCATTGGCGATTTTTCACGCCGCCTAATTAACTAAATTAACCAATTAACTAATAATTTATTTTTGATTTAATAATGATGTTTTCCATGATTCCGATCATAATCAGGCTGGAAACGATCGAGCTGCCGCCATAACTGATAAAAGGCAAGGCAATTCCCACGATCGGAAGAATGCCGATATTCATACTAATATTAATGAACATTTCCAGAAAAATCAAGCCCACCCCGCCCAAAATGATAAAAATGCCGAAATCATTATTGATTTTTCGGGTGGCCGCCAGGCAGCGGTAAAAAATTATGCCAAAGAAAAGGAAAATCAGGCTGACGCCCAAAAAACCCAATTCTTCGCAAACTACGGCGAAAATAAAGTCAGTTTGAGCCTCGGGCAGGAATTTGAGCTGGGATTGCGAGCCAAAGCCGACGCCGCGGCCGATTAAGCCGCCAGAGCCGACCGCGATTATTGCCTGAGAAGCGTTGTAACCGCGGTCAAGGATATCGGCATGCGGATTGATGAAGGTCAGAATCCGCTGTTTCTGATAATCCTTGAAAGAAAACAGCCACAGGCTGGCGGCGCCAACGATGATTATCATTAAGAGGATGAGAAAAAATTTTTTGCTGAATCCGGCGACAGCCAGCATGATCAGCCAAATCAAGAACAGGATGACGGCTGAGCCGAAATCGGGCTGGATGAAGGTTAAGAAAAATAAAGGCAAGAGCAATAAGGCGGAATAAACCAATTGCTTGACCGATCTGATCTTGATCGCCCGCGAAGAAAAAAAATAAGAGAGCAGAATTATTAAAATAATTTTAACGAATTCCACGGGCTGTAATCCCAAACCCAGCACGTTGAACCAGCCTTTGGTGCCGTTAATCGTCTTTCCCAGGATCAGAACGGCGGCCAGAAAGATGACCGCTAAAATATATAGATACTTGCTGGAAATTTTCAGGTAATTAAAATCGAGAAAAGCGAAAATAAAAAGAAAGATCAAGCCCAGCCCGACGAAAAATAATTGTTTTTTGAAATTAAAAAGATCGGTCGCTCCCCTGCCCAGCGCGATGCTGTAAATTTCCACCAGCCCGAAGCAAACCAGCAAAAGCACCGCGCCCAGCAACACCCAGTCGAAATTTTTTAAATAGATGATCAGTTTGTTCATTGGGGCGGTTCATAGACTCCTTGATCTAAAATATTTACGTCCGGCGCGATATTGATGCCGGAAACATCGCCAATCGCGCCAGGCCAAGTGATTTGGATATCGCGGCTGGCAAAGGAGGTGAAATCGTTTAACGTATACCGGTCAAGATAGACGATTTGGCCGCCGCCCGAAGTCAGAATTATCGTGAGCGGAACCTCGTAATAACTATAGGCGCTGTTATTGGCAATATTGAATGACAAAGTATTGAGCCCGATTTTTTCGGATACTTCGTTGGCCGAAGCCGGCGTAAAAGTTTGGTTATTGATTTCCATCGCCAGACGCTCGCTCTGATAAGAATTCCAATCGGCAATGAGATGGTTATTGATCTTGTTCCAGGTAAAATCGGTAAAACTGAAAGATAAATCAGCCGGAGCCGAATTGAAAGATTGCGCCAGCGAGATCAGATATTTTTTTTCTTGCGGCAGGATAAAATCCGAGCCGCAGGATTTTTCGCCGTCAGGCCGGGTAAAACAATAATCAAACGCGGCCCACCAGCGGCTGTTCGGGTTGGTGATGGAAAGATAAAGATCGTATTTGTCGGCGTTAGGCAGATAGCCTGCCGGCGAAAGGATTAAATTCTTCGCTTGCTCTTGGTTCAGATAATTCTGATCGACGGTTTTGGATTGAACCAGGGTCGTTATCATCCGGTTATCGGCATTCATCCCCACTAACAGGTAATAACCAAAACCATACAACGTGTAGCTCCAGCTGCCAATCGCCACGATAATTAAAAAAATAATCAGAATAATTCTGAGCTTCTGGCGATTCTTCGCCCACCACAATCCGGCTTCCAACGTCTTCATCGATACTCCTTCGACCTCCGATTCGAAATTCTCGAGGCTGGCCCGGCTTTTATTATTGAGATTATTTTGTTTGTCCGCCATATTTTTTAGCGCTGAATTTATTTTACCACAAAGCGATTGAATTATGAATAGTCAAGGCTATGATTTGCCTGATTATCAGGGAATCTAATAATTATTTTGTAAAGAAATTTTTTTAAACTTCAGCTCGATTTTTAACAAAAAAATAGAGCAAAAAAACCTTGCTTATCGATCCGGTATTTGCTATAATTATAACATAATAACGATCAATGCCGAACAATTTTAGTTAATCGATTAATACGAAAATAAAAAGCTAATATTAGGTTATTATTAACTTAGTTGGGTGATTGACTAATCAACTTATCACGCGATAATTTAATCATTGAAAATATGATCGATAAAGAACTTGAAAAAAAGAAAAAAGCTTCGACTTACGACGCCAGTTCTATCACTGTCTTGGAAGGACTGGAGCCGGTCAGAAAACGTCCGGGTATGTACATCGGTTCGACCTCGGCGGCCGGATTGCATCATCTGATCTGGGAAGTCGTCGACAATAGCATTGATGAAGCCATGGCCGGTTTTGCCAACTATATCACCGTCTCGCTTTTACCGGACGGGATGGTGGAAGTGATCGATAACGGACGCGGCATTCCCGTGGAAAAACACAAAGCCACCGGCGTTTCGGCCCTGGAGACGGTTTTAACGAAATTGCATGCTGGCGGAAAATTCGGCGACGGCGGCTATAAAGTTTCCGGCGGTCTGCACGGCGTCGGCGTATCGGTCGTGAACGCTTTAAGCGAGTATATGAAAGCGGAAGTCCACGCCAGCGATGGCAAGGTTTGGGTTCAGGAATATCACGCGGGCAAACCTAAAGCGGCCGCCAAACCGGTCGGCAAGGCCGTCGGTACCGGTACGATCATCACCTTCAAGCCGGACGCGACGATTTTTACCGAGTTGGAATTTGATTGGGAAAAAGTCTTGACCCGTTTGCGCCAACAGGCTTATTTGACCAAAGGAATCACGATCGAAGTGAATGATAAACGGGTCAAGGGCCAGGAAAAAAAATATAAATTCCATTTCGAAGGCGGCATTCGGGCGTATGTCAAAGCCCTAAACCGCAACAATACGGTAAAGCATGACAATATTTTTTATGTCGATAAGGAAATCGACAGCTCGCGGGTCGAGATTGCCTTGCAGTATAACGATGAATTCAATGAAATGGTTTTGCCGTTCGCCAATAATATCCATAATCCGGAAGGCGGCACGCATGTGGTCGGTTTTAAAACCGCTTTGACCAGAACGCTTAACGGTTACGCGCGCAATCATAATTTAATCAAAGAAAAAGACGAGAATCTTACCGGTGATGACGTCCGCGAAGGTTTGACGGCGATTATCAGCGTTAAATTGAAAGATCCGCAATTCGAAGGCCAGACCAAGGCGAAATTGGGCAACGCGGAAATCAAAACCGCCGTCGAGCAGGTCTTCGGCGCGGCTTTTGCCGATTTTTTGGAAGAACATCCCAAGGACGCCGAAGCGATCATCGGCAAATGCGTTTTGTCGGCGATGGCTCGCTTGGCCGCGCGCACCGCTCGGGCTTCGATTTTGCGCAAAGGCGCGCTGGAAGGGATGACTTTGCCGGGAAAATTAGCCGACTGTTCCAGCAATAGCCCGGAAGAATGCGAATTGTATATTGTCGAGGGCGATTCGGCCGGCGGCTCGGCCAAGCAAGGCCGCGATCGGAAATTCCAAGCCATCCTCCCCTTGCGCGGCAAAATCTTGAATGTCGAACGCGCCCGCCTGGATAAAATGCTCGCCAACAATGAAATAAAAAATCTGGTTATCGCCTTAGGAACAAATATCGACGAGCAATTTGATCTTACTAAATTGCGTTATCATAGAATCATCATCATGACTGATGCCGACGTTGACGGCGCCCATATCCGCACGCTGCTGTTAACTTTGTTCTATCGCCACTTCGAACCGCTGATCACTAATGGGAATATGTATATCGCCCAGCCGCCGCTTTATCAAATCAAGAAAGGCGCGCAAATCGAATATGCTTATTCGGACGAAGAAAAAATAAATATCATCAAAAAATTGGGCGGCAAAGTCGAAGAAATCGAAGAGATTGCCGAGGGTGATTCCTCCTTCGCTTCGTCGGACGAAGCTACGGAGGACAAGGATAATAAAACTGGCAAGGCGGCGAATTTGCGCATCCAGCGCTATAAAGGTTTGGGAGAAATGAATCCGGAACAGCTTTGGGAAACGACCATGGATCCGGCCCGCCGCATTCTGAAACAAGTCACTCTGGAAGACGCGCAATCGGCCGACGAAATTTTCGATATGCTGATGGGCGACGACGTGGCGCCGCGCAAGCATTTTATCCAGACGCACGCCAAGAAAGTTAAAAACTTGGATATTTAACGCTCTTTAAAACGAATACTTTTAGGAAGCCATTTCACAAACAAAGGAGAGAAAAATGGGAAAACTATTTTTAAAAGCGCAATTAAAGTTCTTAGGTTTGCGCCAAATTAAAAATCGATTTCGGCAACGATTTTTTTCTGAACTATTTTGGCTCGCTATCTACCTGGAACGATGGTTAGGTTGGATAAAGAGACGTATCTGGAACAGGGGTTTGGCGCTAATTTTATTTCCCAATTCAAAATTTGTCGATCATGAAGCGATTATGGATATGAACGACAAAAAAACTCAGCGGTATTTTTCAAAAATATATCGCAATAGAGGATTTCCGACCGTTAAATGAATAATCGGCTTCCATTCGGGGGATGCTTTAAATCATCCCCTCTTTCTGAAAGTATTTGTTTTATTAAATTAAAATTTATGCAATATTTGATTTTGCCGCTAATCGCCGCGCTCATCGCCCAGACGGTTAAATTTTTTATCAAGTCCAATCAAGAAAAATTTTCCTGGTGGATGATTACCTCTTATTCCGGCATGCCTTCGGCGCACGCGGCGCTGGTTACTTCGCTGGTGACGATTATCGGTCTAAAAAACGGCATCCTCTCCCCTCTTTTTGCCATCAGTCTGGTTTTCGCCGTAATCGTACTGCGCGACGCGGTGGGAATCCGGAGCTATCTGGGTGAGCATGGCCGAATCCTTAACGAGCTGGTCAGCGATCTGAAAGAAGAACCCGATCAGCCTTTGGACAAAACCTATCCTCATCTCTTGGAAAAGATCGGCCATACTCCGGCGCAAGCGGCGGTCGGAATCTTGATTGGATTTCTGGTAAGTTTAATCGGATTCTGGCTGTAAGGTCTATACGAACTACGAATATTTACGAATATACGAATTCTAAAATTCACATATTGATTAGCTGATTCGTATATTTATAAATATTCATAATTCG
>DATJQC010000102.1:0-7808 GCA_035506055.1 Candidatus Nanoarchaeia archaeon
CGGATACATCGGCGTTTCATCAAGATTGCCGCCCTGGCCTTGCGATTCCTCGTTGCCGGCCGCGGCCACGACGATCACGCCGGCATTATAGGCGCGGGTGATCGCTTCGTATAAACCGCGGCTGTAATCAGTGCCGACGAAACTCAAATTGATGATCGAAGCTTTATTGTTGATCGCGTAATCGATGGCGCGGATCACGTCGGAAGTTACGCCTTCGCCCTTGTCATCCAAAACTTTCAACGGCATAATTTTCGCCTGCCAGGTGATGCCGGCGATTCCTTTGCCGTTATTGCCCGCGGCGTCGATGATCCCGGCCACGATCGTGCCGTGCATCACGCCGGCTTCGGTAAAGCCGTCTTGGAATTTTGGCGAAGGATCAGGAACATTATTGACAAAATCCCAGCCATGCGCGTCGTCGATGAAACCGTTATGGTCGTCATCGATGCCATTGCCGGCGATCTCGCCCGGGTTAGTCCAAATGTTGTCCGCCAGATCGGGATGATTGATCTGCACGCCGGTATCGATCACGGCAATGACGACGTTCGGCGTTTCGCGGATAATATCCCAGGTCAGAGGCGCGCGGATCCGATCCAAATACCACTGTTTGGAATAATAAGGATCGGAAGGAATAACCGAGGCATGATAGATAAAATCCGGTTCGACGTATTCGACATCGCTCCTTTTCTGATATTGGCTTAAAAAATTTTCGACCGATTCTCCGGCCGGCACTTTAACCGCCGCGGCGGCCGCGGAATTTTTGTATTTCACCAGAATTTCCGCGCTCGATTCTCGCGCTTTAACGGCTGCCGCGGAATTATTTTTTGCCCTGGCCGGCTCGGCCTTAGCCGTTAACGGCGGCTGGGAAAAACAAAATCCGCCGATCAGGATCAGGATGAAAATCTTGCCCAAAAAATTGCCGAGTTTTCCCGCCATATAATTTATAATTATAGCATAAATCCGGCTGAATCCAAATTTATTTTTTTCAGAAAAAATCAAAAGGCCGGGGCACTTGCCGCCGGCCTGATTCCTTGACTAAACCGTCATTTTAACTCTTTCTTTGATGCTTTGCAAAAGCTCGGCGCTACCCACCGGCTTGACCAGCAGAATATCGAACATCGCCTTTTTCTCCTCCGGAATAGCGTCAAGAGTTCCGCTAATTAAAATGATGCTCGCCGATGAGCCTAAGGCCTTGAGCCGCTCAACAAGTTCATAGCCCAGCCGCCCGTCATCAAGGATGTAATCGAACAAGGCGACCGCGATCCGGTCGTGTTCCGCCAGGATAAAATCTTCCGCGGCGGAAAAAACGTTAAAGCACCTGATCTCCAAGTCGGGCAGATCGTCTTTCAGCATCAGCCGGTAAAGATCGGTGTTTTCCTTAGCGTCATCGACGATAAGCAGACACCTGTTTGCCACATTAGCGTTTTCCAAAATTACCTCCTGATTGAATGATCAAAAAAACAAGCTATCGCTTATCCTGGATTTACCATATTATAAAATGAAAGTCAATGGCTGCCGGTCAGGCAGTCCAAGGTTTCTTTGGCGCATTTTTCCCAACTGAATTCTTTGGCTCTTTCCAAACCGCGGGCGATCAATTTCGCGCGCAGCGCTCCGTCGGCGACGATCTTTTCCATGGCCTCGGCCAAATTATCTTTGTCGCGCGGATCAAAATAAATGGCGGCGCCGCCGGCCACTTCCCGCAAGACTGGAATATCCGAGGCGACGGTCGGCACCCCGCAAGCCAGCGCCTGCAGAACGGTGATGCCGAAACCTTCGTGCAGCGAAGGCAAGATGAAAGCCGCCGCGCCGTTGAAAATATAAGCGATATCTTCTTCGTTCGCCCAGCCCGGCATAATCACTTCGTTTTGCAAGCCGAATTCGTGGACGATATATTTTATTTCGTCAAAACCAAAACTGGCATCGCCGATCAGCGCCAATTTTTCCGGACGGTCGGCATAATGATGTTTGAATTTCACGAATGCCTCGATCAAAAGCGGAGTATTTTTTTTCTTTTCCAGCCGCCCGACGTACAGAAAATACGGCCGAATCAATCCGTATTTTTCCAAAACTTCGCCAATCTTTTTTTCATCATTAATTTTTTTATACAGCCGGTCGTTAAAACCGTTATGGATCACGGTGATTTTGCTATCATCCGCCCGATAAACTTTAAGGATTTCGTCTTTGGTGGATTGCGAAACCGTGATGATGCGGTCGGAATGTTTTAACGAATATTCGGTCGACCAGTTAAGATAATCGGTGGAATTCGCGCCGTATCTTCCTCCGGTCAACAGTCTAACTAAAAAATTGATCATCCGGCTGCCTCGGCCGCGCCTGGGACCCAGCTTATTTTCTTCATAAACTCCGGCTTCGCGCTTAAAGGCCACGTCATGAATCGTATTGACCGTCCGCTTCGGCCGGGCCAGGGGTATGCCGTGCGCCGGAATAAAGAGCACGTCCGGTTTGTTGGTGATCATAAAAAGCGACAACCGGCCCAGGGTCCAGAAATAAGAAAAAGGCCAGCGCAAGACTTTGCCTTTGAAATTATGGTGCGGACTTTTTATTATCTGATAGCCGCCAGCATCGTAGGCAGGCTCGGAGT
This sequence comes from Candidatus Nanoarchaeia archaeon, assembly GCA_035506055.1. GTDB lineage: Bacteria > Patescibacteriota > Patescibacteriia > Patescibacteriales > WJLG01 > JAQTUZ01. The sequence goes on from DATJQC010000102.1 coordinate 2,597, forward strand.
CCTGATTGGGCGGCAAAAAATCCAACGTGGTCAGATCAACGAGATCGGGAGAAAGCGGCTGATCGGTATAGAGGATAAATTGATTCTCCTTATCCAGCCGAGCAAAATATTTGATCAGATAATAAGAATACCATTCAGTACCGCTTTTGTGAGTCCGGTTAGCTCTAGACGCATCAATCCCAATTAACATAATTTAAAATTTTAAATTTTCAAATAATGATCAAATTTTAAAATTTTAAATTTTTTCATTGAAAATTATTTGAAAATTGTAAATTGAAAATTTTATTTAGTTGCTAATATCGATCTCTTGTAAGAGTCTAAATTATCCAAAGCAATGCCGGTTCCTTTGGCGACGCAGAGCAACGGTTCGTCGGCGATAAAAACCGGCACGCCGATCGTCCGTGAAACCAATTGATCGATATTGCGCAAGAGCGAGCTGCCGCCGGCCATCACGATTCCTTTATCCATAATATCGGCGGATAATTCCGGCGAAGTATCGTTAAGAACTTTTTTGATGGCAATAATAATCGCTTCCAATTCATTCTGAATCGCTTCGGTGACATCGTCGCTGATCACGTTGATGCTGCGCGGCAAACCGGAAACCACGTCGCGGCCGCGGACTTCCATGGTCAATTTATTTTTCAAATAAAGCGCGGCGCCGACATTTATTTTTATCTCTTCGGCCGTGCGCTCGCCGATGGCCAGATTATATTTGCGGCGGATATGCTCGGCAATGGCCACGTCGAATTTATTGCCGCCGACTTTTACCGAATTCACCGACACAATCCCTCCCAAAGAAATAACGGCCATTTCCGCCGTACCGCCGCCAATATCCACGATCATATGTCCGGAAGAAGAGCCAATGGGGATGTCCGCGCCAATGGCCGCCGCGATCGGTTCCTTAATTATATAAGCGGCTTTAGCGCCGGCGGAAATCGTCGCTTCAATGACAGCCCGGCGTTCAGTGGAAGAAATTCCGGCCGGCACGGCGACCATCACTTCCGGACGGAAAATTCTGAAGTTGCCCAAAGTCTTGTTGATGAAATATCTTAGCATGGCTTCCGTCGTCCGATAATCGGCGATCACGCCATCCTTCAGCGGTTTGACGGCGATGATATTGTCCGGCGTGCGGCCGAGCATTTCCTTGGCTTCATTGCCGACGGCCAAAATTTTCCGGTCGTCGATCGAAACCGCCACCACGCTCGGTTCGTTAATCACAATACCCTTCCGGGGCAGATGCACCAGAGTATAAGTAGTTCCCAGGTCAATCCCGATACTTTTGATAAACACGCTTGAGGAAATTTTGAATTTTGAATTTTCAATTTTGAAACAATTTAGAATTTTATAATTTCCTAAAAGTCGCGAAATTGAAAATTGAAACATTTTTAAATTATTTCAAAATTCAAAATTGATAATTAAAAATTTAAACTGAACTCCTTATCCGTCGTTAAATCAGAACTCCAAACAATATTATTTCCGCTGACATTAACTCCGGTTAACGGATTGTATGATTTTATCGCACTTGAAGCGGTTACGTCAACCTTGACGGTTTGCACCATATTGCCCGGCTGTTTTTGCAAATAGAGACTGTAATTACCTTGGGAAAATTGCTGGGCCAAGTCGGGCGGCAGCCGATAGGAGATATTCAGGGTCCGGCTCTTGCCCAGCGGCACCTGTAATAATCCCGGCACGACCAGCTTGCCTGACTCATTATAAGTTTTATCCAATTTGGAAAATCCGGTCGCGGAAATGATCTGGCTGCCTGGCGGCAAATAAATCCGGGTATAGCTGCGATAATCGGTCGTCCGCCAATCAGCTTTGCCCGTATTGACGTAAGTGATTTTCAAATTGGCGAGCAGCGCCCCGGAATTTTGTCGCAGCTGGTAATCGATGCTCCGCCGCATCACGCTGTCGGTTTTCAAAGCGCCCAGATTGGCGTCGACTAACAGCAAATAATCGCCGCTTACTTGCTTGATTTCGCCGCCGGCGCCGAGACTCCGCGCCAATCCTTCCTGGTATTCATTGGGCAGATAGACCAGCGCGTTTTTCTGGCTGACCGCGGCAGCGATCTTGGCGAGCGCCGCCGGCCATTGGCCGTAATCCAAATTAAAAAGTTTGGTTTTCATTTCCGCCAGTATCTTGCCGATGATTTCTTTGCGCTGCCAGGAAGTGACATTCTGCGCGGCCAAATCTTGTTCGACTTTATACTGCAGCAGATTGGTGAAATTATCGGCGGTGAATTGTTCGCCGTTAACCGTCACCGGTCCGGTCAATTCCAATAAGGAAGTGACGAACTCGGGCGTCACCGCGATCACGCCGGTGAACTGGCCGTTAAAATTATTGATCTGATTTTTGGGCGGCAAAAGATTATTTTCTTTGTTATAAAACCAAACTATTTGCTGCGCCGAAGTCGGCCAATCCGGCGACCAGTTGGAATCGCGCATATACCAATTCTTGTTGAGATAAATCTTGATCGGATCGGGCGGCATGATCGAGAGCAAATGCAGCGCTTCCATCGGCTCGTCCAGATGATAGATATCATGCGAATCAAAACGGATCACGTCGCCGTTTTCGGTCTGGAGTATTCCGTAAGTTCCCAAAAATCCGCCAGCCGGACGCAGCTCAGCATCATTCTCGAAGAGCACCAAAAAAGTGGACTTAACCGGATAGCCGAAGAATTCCGGCGCCAGTTGCGAGACCACGGTCGCTTCCGACAAAAGACTGGAAGCGGCGGACAATTTATCTTTGGCGTCGGCGATCTGACCTTGAAAAGGAGCGAGAAAACCATCGGCCTGGACTTTATCCAGATTGAGCAGAGCCAAATCCAGATCAGCCTTGAGGCCGTTGAATTCCGGGCCGGATTCATAGATCGATTTCAATAAAGCTTGTTTTTGCGCCGTAGAGAATTGAGAAAAATTCGCGCCGAATTTTCCGCCCATGATCTCGTTCCATTGTCCTCCGATCACTGCCGCTTCGTTCAGAGCTTTGCTGATCACGCCGGCGCTCGCCACCAGATAATCAAGATCGGTCAGTTCGGTTTGGCCCAAATTCAAATTTTTAAAAATCGGGTTGGCCCGGAGCGCCGCCAATTTGCCGGCCAAAGCGGAAAAGGAATTTTCCGCCGCCAAAGAATTATCGCCCATGGCGGAAAAATTTTTCGCCTGCGCCGAAGCGAGCGAACTCTGCAAGCCGTTTTTGCCGGAAACCGCCAAGTCATAAATTCCCTTGGCCTGAAAAAAAATTATTCCGCCGAGCGCGATCGCCAAAACAAAAATGACCAGCAAAAAAATCGCCAGGTATTTGAAAAAAGAAAAAACCGGCCGGCGCCTTTGGCTTTTCTGATGCAAGCGCAAAGCCGCCGCCAACGTATTGACGTTTTCGTGACCGGTCAAGAAATCGATTGTCTTATTTTTCTTTTTACCAAACATAAAAAATATTTTTAGGAAAAAACACTAAAATATTGATATTCCGTGCACTTATTATAATTGTTTTTTACAATTTTAGCAACTATATTTTCATCAATTATATTACTCTAATTTATTCACAATGCTTTTCCCAAGTTTTATAAAATTAAATTCTACTATTTTATAACCAACCGAGGCTACGAGCAAAAACATCGGTCAAATTCATTACCTAACCAAAATCACCCCAAGACTGAGTTTGTTGAAAATAGCCAACCATCTCCAGCCAATGAATAATCCCGAAATGCCAGAGATACGGGCTAAAACTTATCTTGCCGATATAACAAATAACCGGATTATTAATTCCGCGGAATTGCTTTTTCAATTGCTTGGATAAAAATAAAATTATCGTATTATTTACCGTTCATTCTTTCCATAATCCAAACCAGGAAAATATTATCTTTGGCTCCTCTCCATTCTTGGACTTTGACAAAACCTTGCTCGGCGAGCCAGTCTGCGGCAATTCTCTCTGTTCCGGGGAAAGCGCCGTCGCCATTGGAAATAATAAAAAATATTCTTCGGGTATTTCCCAGAAAATCCCGCATTTGGCCGATATTGTCTTGGCTGGTGGTGGGATAAATATTCGTCTTGATCGCGGTGAGCAAGAGATCGTCGCCGCGATATTTTTCATCCAAAGGAGCCGAAATCGGCAATCTTCCGTGATAATAAAAATCAAGCGAAAAAATATTAGTGTACATCGAGCCGATTATCTTGTCGCCCGATTTTTCATTCTGTTCGATGAAATGAGCCGCGCCTTTCCAATCGACCGGATAAAGGGAGGTTTTGCTCATCGTCGAAAAAGATAGCAGGGAAAGCGTTAAGAAAAGAGAAAACGCCGCCGCTTGCAGAGCCCGGCCGGATCGGGAAAAACCATAGCCCAAAAGCAAGAATAAGCCGATCGCCGGAATTATGGCATAGCGCAAAACATAAAGATTGGCCAGGGATAAACCGGCAAAAGAAAGTAAAAAAATTAATAAGGAAAAAAATGCGCCGTTGGAAAAATAGCCGCGCAACTTTAGGCCTGCTTTATTGCTCCAACTCAACGCGGCGAAAGCGGAAAATCCCAAGATCATCAGCAAAGAAAAAGCCAGCAAATTAAAAAAATACTGATCGAACGGCGTCAAATATTTTAAGGAATCATAAATTAGCGAAACCCAGGGCGATAATCTTTCGTGAATGTCAAAATACCAAGCATTTCCGCCGAGAGCTTTGAACCGAGAATGCCAAAAATACCAAAACCACGGGCCGTAAGCCGCGATAATAATCAGAAATGGCGCCAAAAATTTAAAAAATATTTCTTTTAGCTTCTCTTGTTTGGTTAAGCAGAGATAGATAAGATAAACAACCTCGATCCCGACGATTAAACCGGCGGTTAAATGAGTGAATAAGGCGGCCAAAGTAAAAAAAATGAAAAACGCGCCCAGATAGAAACTTTTACGGCCGCGGACCTTAATAAATTTTAAAAAGAATAAAAAAGACAGGGTCGCGACAAAGAAAAGCATGGTGTACATTCTGGCCCAGACGCCGAAAAAACAAAACAGCGGCGAGAACGAATAAAGCGCGGCCGCGGCTAGGCCGGCCAGGCGGGAATTAAAAAGTTCTTTGCCCAGAAAGTATAAAGCGACTACGGCGCCGACGCTCAAAAAAACCGAAGACAGATGGGCGGCGGTTTCCGTGGCGCCGAATAAAACAAACCAGAAATGCAAAAAATAATAATGGAACGGCGGATGCATTTCCCATTTGACGTATGA
>DATJQC010000103.1:0-2700 GCA_035506055.1 Candidatus Nanoarchaeia archaeon
CGCTTGCATGCAAGCGGGGCTCCGGGGTATAAACTTCTCATCCATTTCTCAGCTTGTAACATAAAACTGGCCAAAAAGGCCAGTTTTATTTACAAGCTGGGGGACATGGATTCGAACCATGATAAACAGCTCCAAAGGCTGCTGTCCTACCATTGGACGATCCCCCACTGCGACCGCCGAAGCCTTGGCGAAGGCGGTTCGACGATTTTCGATTTCAGATTTTATATTTTTGTTAATGCCTTCTTATAATAAAAGCACCTGATTGCGGCGCTTGCCTAAAATATAGGTTATTTTGGACGATTTGTCAAAAGGAAACGGTATCTTTTCTTGGACCAGATCGGACCGGCGTAAGCGACGCCGACGCGGGGCGCGCGTTTGATATTTTTTTCCGAAATTTTTATGCCGCGGTCTTCGAACCAGAGGTCGGTTTTTTTAGCGGCCGGTTTTTTATTGAAGCGGCGGTCGATCTTTAAAAATTTGGTGAGTTTGCCCGGACCGTCAAGGATAATATCCTTATTGCCGGCGAATTTTAACACACCCCGCCCTCGCGGCGCGGCCACCCCTCTTTTTAGAGGGGACTTAATTATCGCGCCGCGGAAGAGAATGGCGGCAGGGTAATTTTTCCGACCAGTCACGATATTCAACATTTCATACATGCCATAACAAAGATAAACGTAAAAATATCCGCCCGCGCCAAACATTATCGCATTGCGTTCGGTCATTCCCCGCGAGGCATGCGAAGCCTTGTCGCGCGGGCCGTCATAAGCCTCGACTTCGGTGATCATCACGGCAATTTCCCGCCGGCCGATTTTTCTAACCAAAAACTTGCCAAGCAAGTCATGGGCAACCCGCAAGGTCGGACGCGTAAAAAATTTTTGCCTTAAAATCTTTTCCTTTACCATATTGTATGACGGCAAACCACAATTAAACACACCTCGGTTCCGAGGCGGAACCACCTCTCCCTGCCTGCCGGCAGGCAGGTTTTTAGAGGGGACTTTTATGAAAGCGGCAGTCCCCTGCCGGGAAACTGCCGCATGGCAAACAAATTTTTTATTTTTTCTTTTTTATTTTTTCTTTGCCTTAAGCTTGCGCGTATCTCCGCGCCGCCCACCAGCTGGCCAGGATATTGATCAAAGCGATGCCGATAAATTCGCCGCCGAAAATCAGGAAAAAGCGCTGATTGAAATAATCGACCAGATTGACATTGTAGCCGACGAAAAACGCTTCCAGATACGGCTGCAGCAGACTTAAGAAAGGATAAAATATCAGAATGATAATGATTAAGCCGAACAGCGTATAAAAAAGGCTGGAAACCAGGAACGGCAAATAGATGAAAGAATTGGGCGCGCCGACCAACCGCATAATATTTATTTCCATATTATGAGTGTAAATAGCGACGCGAATCGCGTTAAAAATCACCATCAAGGTGATCAGGACGAAAATGGCGCTCAAAATCATGCCGGCCTTGGTGACTTTGTCGGTTACTGAATTTATTTTATCCAACATGGTTTGGTAATCGGTGAAATTGCGGGAATCGATGATCGGGGAAACGAGGCGATCCAATTCATGGGTCAGATTGTCGATCGAGTCGGCGTTTTTCGGCTGGATGATCAAAGTCGGCGTCAAGGGATTTTTTCCCAGCTCGCGCAAAGCCTGCAGAATTTCCGGATCATCGCTGTTATTCTGCTGGAAAGCGCTTAGCGCTTCCTCCTTGGAAACATATTTGACCGCCTTCACGTCGCTTAAATTTTCAATCTGCGCTTTAAGCGCCATGATCTGATCATCAGGAGCATCCGTTTTGAGATACAAACTGATATCGATCTTATCTTTGATCGCGCCGACAGCCGCCTCGCCGATCACTTTGACCACCAGCAGCATATTGATCGAAAAAAGCGCCAGAATCAAAATGATGACCGTGACGATCGACAGCCAGATATTCCTACTTAAATCTTGCAGGCTGAATTTAATTATTCGGTAAAGCGAAAGGAAAAACATAAATAAATTTTGAATTTTCAATTTTGAATTTTTAAATAATTTTCCAATGACTTAATTTTAAAAATTTGCTAAAAATTGAATTTTATTTTTTAAAAATTTAAAAATTAAAGCATTATTTCAAAATTGAAAATTCAAAATTTTAAATTCATAACACGTATTTCCCTCTCTCCCGATCACTGACGATGCGGCCGTTGTCGATGGTGATTACTCTCTTGTTAAGGCGGTTGACGATCTCTTTGTTATGACTGACCAGGACGACCGTGGTGCCGAACTTATTGATATGCAAAAGCAAGTCGGTAATTTCGCTGGCGTTGATCGCGTCCAGATTGCCGGTCGGCTCATCGGCTAATAAAACTTTCGGGCTGTGCACCAAGGCGCGGGCGATGGCGGCGCGCTGCTTTTCGCCGCCGGAAACTTCGTGCGGATAGCGGTCCATTTTGTCTTCCAAGCCGACGATCTTCATCACTCGGGGAATAATGTCTTTGATCCGTTTGGATGATTGGCCGCAAACTTCCAAAGCAAAGGCCACGTTCTCGAATAATGTTTTTTTGGGCAGCAATTTAAAGTCCTGAAAAATGACCCCGATCTGCCGGCGCAAATAAGGCACTTCGCGGCCGCCGATAGCGGTGATATCCCAGCCGCCGATGACTATTTTTCCTTCGTTGATTTTTTCTTCGCCGATCATCGCCTTGACTAAAGTCGTCT
>DATJQC010000104.1:0-8421 GCA_035506055.1 Candidatus Nanoarchaeia archaeon
GGAAAAATCCGGTTCATGGAAAAATTCCTTTTCCGAAATCGGCAAACTGTTAAAAAATCCCTGGACTTGGACGCCGGCCATCTTGCTGGCGCTGGAAATCGTCTCTATTATCATCTCCCGCAAGGCCGGCTATGGATTCGGCCTTATATTGCATCTATTTTCCAAGACCTCAATCGTCAACCTGGGAATAAAGACGCTAATCGGCTATATTTTGGAAATGTTCAGCCTTACCGGTTTCATCCTTTTTCCGGCGCTAATCGCCGCGTTTGTCTGGTCGATCGCGGTTTTCAAAAAATCCGCCGCTCTTTTAAAAACTTCCACTATCTTTTTTCCGATCGTTTTAATTTTGCTTTTCATTTTTGGCGGCAGCGGCGCCTATGTCTACGAAGCCTATTCGGCCGCGCTGCTGATACTCATCTGCGGCTTGCTGGCCATCAAGAATAAAACTCTGCGCTATGTTTTATTCGTCTTAATCGTGACCAGCGGCCTCCTGCAGGCGCTCGCTTACAATTTTCATTACCAGCCGCGCGGAGCTTTCGGTTTTCTGGCCGATCCCCGCTTTTACGTCAGCAAGGATAAAAAAGCGCCTTCGGCCTGCGCCGCTCTCTGGTGCCCCTATCATTTCGCCGACATCCAAAATGTCGGCAACAAGACGCTGGGATTCGTAGTCCGCGATTATCTCAACCTCGCACCGCTTCCTTATGTCTCCAAAGAACTTAATTTCAAACAGTGGCAGAATGAATTTTTCTTCAATTCGGCCTTCTACGAATCCCCGACCATCCACATCGGCCGCCGGATCAATTATAAATTCCCATACATCGATCAGGCCAAGACAATCGTGACCTATACTCCGGAAATGCTCCAGCGCTATCCGATCTTGACCAATAACGGCTCGACCACGGCCGTTATTTTCCAGTACATCGCCGATCATCCCCGCTTCAAGCTGGAAGCGATCGTCACGATCGGCGGCGTTCCGGCGATCAAAGTTTATGAACTGGACGGAAGCAAACCGTTAAAAATCTTTCCGGTGGAAATTTACGATAAATTATTCGACGAAAAATATTCCAACTTGAAAAGCTTAAGCCACATCGATTTGGGCGCAATTTAATTTATGGCTCAGCCTTTAATTTCAGTCATCATCCCCTGCCACGACTCGGCCCAATACGTGGGCAAGGCGATCGAGGCGGCGCTGGCGCAAACCTATCGGAATCTGGAGATTATCATTGTCGATGATCATAGCGCGGATAATCTCGACCGGGTTGTCGCTCCTTATCTTGCCGCTCATCCCGCGATCCGTTATGTAAAAAATCCTTATGATGATCCGGACCGCGTCGCGCCCAATGGCGTCAACATCAATGCCGGCTGGCAGGCCAAAAATTACGGCATGGAAATCGCCCGGGGAGAAATTTTTACTTTCCAAGACGCCGACGACGGCTCTTGCTCCAATCGGATTGAATTTTTGCATGATGCCATGCGGAAATACAATGTGATGTTTATTTCTTGCGGCTGGCAACAATACCGAGACGAATACAACGGTAAAAAATTAGATTGGCAATTAACCGAATCGGATTTGATCGCCACTCCGGAAATTTTGCGACTGGCCAAGAAGACCAAGCCGATATTATTCAAACACCCGTTTGTCAAAGACGAACGAAATAAAAATTTTGTTGAAAAAATATTGCGAAGAATCAATCGCGAATACCTGCTTGATTGGACTCCTTATCCCGGCGCTTCCGGATCGTTCTTACTGAAAAAAGAGGTGTTTGCCAAGTGCCGCTTCCGTCAATTGTATGAACGCGCTCGCCCTTCCAAAGCCGGTCGCGGCAAAGATCGCGACTTGGCCTTTTGGATCGCCGAAACTTTTAAAAGCAGCTTGGTCGTAAAAGTCCCGCTGTATCTCTGGCGGCAGAAAAATCAAAATGCCGACTATCTCGATGAAAAATATCGACCAAAATAATTATTGCCATTCGGTCGCCAAATTATGAAAAAAAAGATATTTTGCATCACCAAAGATGAAATTTTAAAAAGATTAGTTGAAAACAATCAGAATCCGGGCGGCCGGATCGAATATCTGCTCGGCTATAATCTGCTTGGTGAAAATAAATACGAAAAAAGCTTCGCCAACCTCCCCCGCGGCGAAGTCAGAGGTTTTGTCGGCCGACTCTGCCATCTTTTGGAATGGCCGTTCCGCAAGATCGTCCGCCTCGGCATCGCCCTCGAGGTTTGTCCTTATTTGCGAAAACAGATTAGAACGGCCGACGTCATCATCGGCGTCAACGACGGTATCGGGCTGGGATTATGTTTTTGGAAAATGCTCGGTTTCGTCAAAGCCGATGTCATCGTGATGATGATGGGTTTGCCGGAAAAATTCCGCAATCTGAAGGGACGCCCCTTGTTGCGCGCTTTCATCTCGACGATCCTTGGCCGGGCGGCCTACGTTTTAACTTTGTCGGATTGCGCCGGCGTCAGCCTGCGGGATTACTTTCACCTCAAGCCAGAGCGGATGAAAACTTTCCGTTTTGGCGCCAACATTGATTATTGGCGTCCGCTACCGGAAATCAAACGGGAAAATTTCATCCTTTCGGTGGGCAACGACCGCAATCGCGATTTTAAAACCTTAATCCGGGCTTTGCCCGAAAATCTGAACCTGAAGATCGTCACCAAGATTCCGATAGCCGCGGAAAAAGCCGGAGTGGAGATTATCCATAATTTCTTGTCGGGAGAGGATCTGAAAAAATTATATAATCAAGCTTTATTCGCCGTTATCCCCAGCGTCAAATTAAGAGAAGAATCTTCCGGCTTGAGCTCTGACCTGCAGCTGATGGCCGCGAACACCGCCGTGATAATTTCCCGCGCCCCGGCGATCGAAGAAGTTTTTACCGATGGCGTCGATTGCCTTTTCTTCGAACCGGAAAACGTCGCCGACCTGCGGGTAAAAATAAAAATTCTGCTTGATGATAAGGCTCTAAGAGACAAAATCGCCGCCGGCGGTCGGCAAAAAATTTTATCATTTTACAACTGCCGAACCATGGCGAGCGAAATGGAAAAACTGATCGACTCTATATAAGATAGGCTTGTTTAAAAAAAGTCCTTCTGGCAAAGGACTTTTTTTTATCAAATTACTGAAGTAATGATCAGGTAATAAATTCTCTGAATCCCAACTCCGAATCAATTCCCAAAACTTGGGCGATAACCGCGATGCCCCAAAGGAAAAGCACGGTGCCGTGGATATCGGGTTCGGGCAGGCCGCGGTCGATGAACGCGCCGTAATACGTCTTTTTCGGACGCGTCGGATTAAAAGAAAAACCGCCCGCCTCGGCGTGATAATATTTCCGATAGATCGCGAGACGATCGATCATAAATTCCCTAATTTCTTCGGCGCGATAATCGCTCCTTAAAACCTGGCGGCAATATTTCAGCGCGTAGACGATATTGAAATTATCGCAGGCATGGCGGTCATTCTTAGCGGCCAGGCAATTATCAATTATCTTGTCGGCGAATTTGAAGTCGACTCGGTCGGCGGCGATCAAGCCGGAAATTATTTTCATCGCGCCGTTGATCTTCTGGCTGATCTCCGGTTCGCCTTGATACCAAAAACCATTCTCCGGATGCTGCAAGCCGTTGACCCATTCGATCGCGAACGTGATCAGCTCTTCGCGGTCAGGCAAATCGCCGCGTTTCAAGAAAAAAAGCAGGTGGCTGAAATGGCTGCCCGCTCCCCAAGGGACGGTCCAATCAAGTCTGGCTAAATATTCCCCGACTGCCGCCCGGTCTCGGGGAATATTTCGGTAACCGTATTCGGGCTTAGCGCCGAATAATTCCAAGGCGGAAAAAGCCTGGCGAGTTTCCGCCCGCTTGGTTTCCGCGCCGAAGATTTCTTCGTTGTCCCAATTCCTGAGCGCCGCCAGGAATCTGCCCGGGCTGGCCAAAAGATTGACCAGCGGATCGGAAATCTCGCCGTTCTTTTTTTGGAAACTCTTGACGAAGCCGATGACCGCCGCTATTTCCGCGCGATAATGATCTTCCAGTCCCAAAGTATAAATTATTTTGAGAAAGAAAACCGCATTGCCCAAACCCCATTTGATATTTTCGCCGAAAAGATCGCCGGACAAGGAATAATGATAAAAACCCGGGCGTTTAATGCCCTTTAATTTTGCCAAAAAATCCGGCACTTCTTTTTTTAAATTATAAATCCAGGAATAATCGCTCATAAAAATATTTTCAAAAATTTATTTTTCAGCAACGCCCAACAACTTCTGATCCGCCAATAGGCCCGATAAAAAATACGATAAATCGAAAAAATAGCAATCTTGAAATTATCAGGGCGCGAATTCTTGGCCGACTTGGCCGCGTAGACATTCTTGATAAATTCATAATAATCCGCGGAGGCGGCTTCGGCCGTCCGGCGATATTTTTTTATTTTTTCTTCGTAAATTTCGAAATTGTCATACATTTCGAGCAGCTTGGCCGGAAAATTTTCTTGATTAAATTCCAAACCGAAATCTTGGCAATATTCTTTCAGGGCGCCCGAATCCAGATACAGGATCGGCAAACCGCAGAGCGCGCCTTCGATATGGTGCATTCCGGCCGGCTCATGGCGCGAAGCGGTCAGATAAACATCATTTCTTTTCAATTCGGCCGCCAATTCGAGTCCGGAAAGCGGCTTGATCAGACGCGTATTTTTGTACACCAGATTTTTCGGATAATTGCCGATATAAGTGAATTCGAATTTGGCGCCGAAGGCCGGATCGGACAAGAGATCATCCAGCCGGTGGTAAAAATCATGGCCTTTGAGATAATTATCACTCCAATGATGCGTCACGATCCGCAGCTTTCTGGTCCGGTCCCAAAACTCTTTGCCGATCAGATTGAAAATCTTGCTGTCCGCTCCTTGCAAGATCACTTTATTCGGCTTGGCAGTATCCAGTCCTTGTTTTTCCAAGAGCGGTTTGAGCCAGCTGGCGATAAAAACCAGCGCGTCGGAATATTTGGCCACCCGGATCAGCATCCGATTAAGATAACGCGTCCCCTTCCGTTCGTCGCACTCATTGACGCGGTGGATGATCACCGTATCCGGTTTCTTCAATTTATACAAATAGGCGTCGAGAAAAGTATAAGAACCGGCTTTCATTAAAAAAGGAAACGGGACAATATGAAAAATAACGTCGATATCTTTGTCAATGAGATCGGTGACGACTGTCACTCCTTGCGCCGAAAGATAGTCGCGCAAAGATAGCGCGAATTGATTTCCCCCGCCGCTCGGTCCGGCGGCAAATTTAATATTCAAACTTATTTTCATGATAATTTATGATATATTTTATCGTAATATTCAGTCGACAAGTTGTCCCATCCTAATTTTTTAACATCAACTAACGCTTGATTGATTATTTTTTCCCGCAAAATTTTGTCGGATAATAATTTATCCGCCGCTTTCGCCAACCCGTCAACATCTTCGACTTCCGCCAGCATTCCGTTCCGACCATCGATGATAAAATCAGCCGGCATACCCATCCGGGTGGAAACCACCGGCACGCCGGTCGCCCAGGATTCAGATAGAGATTCCGGGCCGCCCTCAACGCGGGAAGCGATCAGGTAAAGATCAAGACAATTGTAATAATCGGCTAAATCCTTTTGCTTATCCGCTATCCGGTGCAGATACGGAACACCGGCCGCTTGCAGACGCCGCTTTACATAGCCTCTGGCCGGACCGGTCAATAAAACTTCAATCGGATATTTTTTCGCCAGCTCGATCACCGCGGCGCAAAAGACATCCGGACCCTTGATCAATTTGGGCTCAAGGCCTTCGCCCCAGCCATTGCCGTCTTTCTGAAACGAACCGATGATAATCTTATCATCCGGCAATCCCAGCCGTTTTCTTAATTCCGCGCGTCTTCCGGAAGGCAATGCCTTAAAATCATTCAAATCGACCCCCAAGGCTACGACCGCGATTTTATCTTCTTTCAAACCGTTCATAATCAATTCTTTCTTGGTGGTCTGGCAAGCGGTTAAAACCAGGTCGACGCGGTCATTGATCGCTTCGATGTGTCTCAAACGTTCGTCGTCCGGAACCACGTGATACCAAGAGACAACAATTTTGTTGCCGTTTTTATTATTTTCCAAGCCATTCCGCAGGAAAGAATTGATCGAGCCGTAATGAATGATCTTATTCTTCAAACCGAAAGAGCTCAAGGAGACCCGGCTCTTCATCAGGCCCCGCCGGTTAAGCTCGCCGACCACATGCTGGCCTACCCATTTGACGATCCAATCATTCGTTTCCGCGACATAAACCAAGCGGTCGGTTCGATCGAAAAAATTAATAATCGCGTCTTTCAATTGGATTATTTTTGCCAGACTCATCTTATTGATTGTTAACGACCGCCGCCCAGACTTCGCCGAAGATTATCTTTTGGGTCTTGATTCGCCAGCCGCTCCGCGCCAGCTCGTCTTGCAAAATATCTTCGGTATATTCGATCCGGTGATCCGCGCTCAATTTATATTTATAGCCATGCTCTTTTTTATAGACGGCAAGCCAATCGCGGGTGACGAGCGGCGCCCGCAAAAGAATAGTATCGGAAAGTTTGTGCAATCCTTGCAGAAATCGCTCTCGCCGGTCAAGATGTTCCAACACATTGGATAATATTATTTTATCGAACTTTTTTATTCCCAGGCGGCTGAAATCGAATATCAAACAATCGCCCAAGACGAATTCCAGATTCGGCAGGGAATATTTTTCTCTGGCAGCTTTGATATTCTTTTCGGCAATATCAATGCCCGCGACTTTTCCGGCCTTGGCGGCCAAATCAGCCGCCACCGCGCCATTGCCGCAGCCGATATCCAGGACTGTCTCGCCGGCCTGGATATTGTCCAGGAAAAATTGATGATAATTCATAATCCGGTGCTTGGGATGGATTCCGTTTTCAAGAACAAAAACCTTGATCATGCCGTAAGAAAAATTATTCAGCCAAAGCGAAAAACCCAAGAAAATTTTTCTCAGCCCTTCGTTGCGTCTAATCAGGTCGATTATTTTATTTTTCATTTTTAATTATTTCCGCGAAACCCCGGCTGAAAATTTCCAGCGAGTGCTCATTTTGCGCCGCCCGAAATGCCGCCTCGCCCATTAATTTCAGCTTGTCGCGATCACTGATTATTCTTTCAATCTTTTCCGCCAAATCCCGCCAATCATGGCTTTTAAAAATATAGCCGGTTTCGCCTTCTTTAATATAGCCTTTCGTGCCGCAGGTATCGGAAACGATCACCGGCAATTTGTTGGCCATCGCCTCTAACGGCGAATAAGCGGCCGGTTCGTTATAAGCCGGCAGAACAAACAGGTCGAAATCTTTGTAGCTCGCGAGCGCCTCGCCATAAGGCAAATTAAATTTAATTGCTACGATTTTTTCCAAATCATTGGCGGCGACATAATCGGCGATTTCCCGCCAAACCCGTTCTTCGACTTTTTCGCCCAGAATGGTGAGCGATAAATCATATTTATGACGCAGCTCATTGACCGCCTCGAGCAGGAGCAAATGATCTTTGCGCCGGACGAATTTGCCGATACTGAAAATATTCACCCGGCCGTTGGCGAAATATTTTTTGGCAAAATCCGGGGCTTCGATCACGAAAGGCAGATAGATGAAAAAATCGTCGCGGCAAGACAGCGAATTCTGAAGCGGCGTGATCAAACCCCTGATCCGCAGCAGATATTTCAAGACGAATAAATAAATTTTTTTACTGAAAGTTTCGCCGCAATGTTCCGCGGTTTGCGCCAGCAGAAAAACGTTGCGGCAGTTGAGCCGGGAAGCGATGATCATCATCAAAAAAGTCAGGTTGGGATAGGCGCGCGCCAGGACGACATCGGGCTTGATCTCTTTGAGCTTATTCCACAAACGCCGCTGATCGATCAGCTCTTCCAAATTAAGGAACGGCAGTTTATGGCGGAGAAAATCGCGGACTGCCGCGTTCTTGATCCGCTCGATCTGTTTATTCAGAGCCACGCTCCAGCCGGAATAGCCGATCACGAACGGTTCACTAATGTCGTATTTTTCGGCAAATCCCTTGTGCCAAACCAAAAGCTCGACCGCGTGGCCGGCTTCCCGCAAGGCTTTGACGGTGTAATACAAATTGGTATGGAATCTCTTGGTAACGATGGCGATTTTCATAATTTTCGCAGCAGCTCTTCCCATTGGCTGATATTTTTAGCCAGATCATGCTCGGCCCGGAAATAACGATATAAATTTTCTCCCGCTCTGGCCCGTAAATCATCTTGGCCGAGCAAGATTGCCAAGCCGGTTTTTAATTTTTCATAATTGTCGCCGCAGACGATTCCGCCCTGATGTTTGGCGATAAAACCGTCCGGATCAACCGCCAGGCTCAAGATCGGCGTCCGGGCGCGCGCCGCTTGCAGAAAAATATTGGGGAATCCTA
>DATJQC010000105.1:0-3697 GCA_035506055.1 Candidatus Nanoarchaeia archaeon
TTTCCAAATCCGGTTTTCAAGATAGCAGCGAAAATATCACGTTGGGAGCGGATTGGCAGCAGCATCAAGTGACGTTGATGCCGGAATAAAAAATAGCGAAGCGGCTTTCTTCGCCTTTGTTTGAATATTTATGAAAAAATTCATCCTGTTCGAGGAAAATGCCGGTTTTACCCTGGCCGAAACCATCGCCGCGATATTTGTTTTCTTGCTGATCCTGCAAGGCGCTCTAACTTTATATAATGATACGATAAATACCGACAATGCCCTGACCGGAAATCTTAACGCCCAGATGCAGGTGCGCAAGGCTTTTACCGTAATGCTATCCGACATCCGCAGCGCCTCGCCTTCCTCGAGCGGCGCCTACACCATCGATACGGCCAGCTCCACTTACTTCGCTTATTATTCGGATATCGATAATAACGGCCTGAAAGAAAAAATCCGTTATTTCTTAAGCGGCCACACCTTGAAGGTCGGCATTATCACTCCGACCGGCAATCCGCCGACTTATAATCCGGCCAACGAAAAAGTGGCGGCCTTGATCAATGATCTGGTCAACACCTCGACCACGCCGATCTTTTCTTACTACGACAGTGCTTACGATGGCACGACCGCGCCATTAGCGATGCCGATAAATATTCCGGCGGTCCGGCTGATCAAGATCAACGTCCTGATCGATCATGATCCCAAGGCTCCGCCAGGACCGATCGAATTTTCCAGCCAAGTGTCAATCAGGAATTTAAAAGATAATATGTAATCAGCAGCTATCGCGAATGCTGCGAACCGACAGGCCGGTTAATCTGTTCGCGATATTCGCGTTATATTATGCGGTTAAAAATAATTAACAACCACGAAGGGATGGCGCTGCCGATCGTGCTGGTTTTCGGAACTGTCGCGCTGATCATTCTGGGCGGCATTGTCAGCTGGGCCATGCTGAATTTACAAGCGGCGCGGCAAGCGGTGAAACGCGAAAAGGCTTTCGAGATCGCCGAATCGGGCAACGAATATTATCGCTGGCATTTGGCGCACGCGCCCGCCGACTATCAGGACGGCGCCAATTCGCCCGGGCCTTACGTCCATAAATTTTACGATAAGACCGGCGATTTGGTCGGCAGTTTCACTTTGACCATCACCCCGCCGCTGACCGGCTCAACGATCGTCACCGTGCAATCCTCCGGAAAAGTTCTGAGCGGTTTTACCGGAGCAAGGACGATCATCACCAAGTTAGCCAAGCCTTCGTTAGCCAAATTCGCCGTGGCGGCCAATGATAATATGCGTTTCGGCGCCGGCACCGAAGTGTTCGGACCGATCAATTCCAACAAGGGAATTCATTTTGACGGCATCGCCCATAATCTGGTAACCAGCGCGCTCGCGACTTATTCGGATCCGGATTACTCCGAGCCCAATGTCTTCGGCGTCTACACCCGGGTCAGCCCGCGAGATCCTTATCCGCCGGCCGCCGTTCCTTCCCGGCCGGATGTTTTCATGGCCGGCCGGCAATTTCCGGTTCCGGCGATGGATTTTACCGGTTTGACCGCCGATATTTCACAGATGAAAACCGATGCCATTGCCAACGGTTTCTACCGCGCCGGTTCGGGCGCGCTCGGCTATAATATTATTTTAAAAACCAACGACACTTTCGATCTTTACCAGGTCACTGCTTTGAAAGCCGTGCCCGGCGGCTGTCCCAGCCAAAGCTCGACCCAATCCGGCTGGGGGACTTGGAGCGTCAACACGCAGACCTTGCTGGGCAACTATGCTTTTCCAAGCAATGGAATTATTTTTTTGGAGGACAATATTTTCGTACAAGGGCAGATCAATACCGCCCGCTTGACCATCGTCGCCGCCACTTTTCCCGACGATCCCTCCACCCGCAAAAGCATCACGGTCAACAACAATTTGGTTTATACCAATTTCGACGGCCGGGATGTAATTTCGCTGATTGCCCAAAAAAATATCAACGTCGGATTATACAGCCAGGATAATTTAACGATCGATGGCGCCTTAGTCGCTGAAAACGGACGCGCCGGCCGCTACTATTATTATCCGGGCTCGAGCTACTGCGGCTCCGATTCCACCAGAACGTCGCTGACGCTTTACGGCATGATCGCCTCCAACCAGCGCTACGGCTTCGCTTATACCGACGGCACCGGCTATCAGACCAGAGACATCGTTTATGATGCCAATTTATTGTATTCGCCGCCGCCCAGCTTCCCGCAAACCTCGGATCAATACAGCATAATTTCCTGGCAGGAAGCGCGGTGATCGATCCTCATTTGGCGCTTTTTGTGTTATAATTTTAATGCTTAAATAAAAGCGATTGCCAAGTCAAACCTTTTATGCCTCTTTTCAGCGGTTCAACCAGTCCGATCGGCTTGGATATTTCCGACCTCTCGCTCAAGCTGGTCCAGCTAAAAAAATCGGGTAATAAAATAAAAATCCAGGCGCTGGGCAAGATCGATCTTGAACCGGGTCTTTTGTCGAACGGCGAAATCCTCAAACAAAAAGATCTGGCCAAACAGATTAAAAAATTAATCGCCCATCCCGATTTCGGAAAGGTGACCAGCGCGGAAGCGGCGATCTGTTTGCCCGAAGGAAAAACCTTTTTGAAGATCGTCGAGATCGACAAACAAAACCAGGATAAAACCAAGGCGATCAAGGACGAGCTGGAAAAACACATCCCCATTCCGCTGGAAGAACTATTTTTCGACTGGCAAATCATCGGCGATTCCGGCCATTCGCACCTTGTCCTGATCGGCGCGGCGCCGCAAAAATTGGTCAATGACCACTTGCAAGTGTTGCGCGAAGCTCATCTTTCCGGCAGCGTGGTCGAAACCGAACCGGTTTCCGTCTGCCGCTGCCTCTTAGAAGCGGAGAGCCCGGCCAATCGCTCCCTGAACCAGGAAAATACCGCCATTGTCGATATCGGAGCGACCGACGCCAGCCTTACTTTCTATTCCAAGAATACGATTCTCTTTTCCGTCAACTTGCCGATTTCCGGAGAAGCCATCACGGAAAAAATCGCCGCGGCGCTGGATATCGATCACGAACGGGCGGAAAAGATCAAAATCCTTTACGGCCAGGACGATAACGCGCAAGAAACGGCCGCCAAAAAAATCATCGACAACCTGGCCGGAGAACTGAAGGATAAATGCGCCGAGGCTTTGGTTTTTTTCAATCATCATTTTTCCGCCTGGGGGCCGGTAAAAAAAATTATCCTCTGCGGCGGCGGCGCCAACATCAAAGATCTGGATAAAA
The DNA here is from genome assembly GCA_035506055.1 of Candidatus Nanoarchaeia archaeon. GTDB lineage: Bacteria > Patescibacteriota > Patescibacteriia > Patescibacteriales > WJLG01 > JAQTUZ01. The sequence goes on from DATJQC010000105.1 coordinate 3,256, forward strand.
TAATCCAAAAAGCCACCGGCATCCCGACAATGAGAGGCGATGTTTTCATCAATTTCCGCGGCAATAAAAAAAATTTTTCCAGCGCTTTCCGCCGCACTTTCGGCTTAAATACCGATTTCCTTGCCGAGGAAAAGAAAACCGAATCCAAGGCCAAGGAAAGCAAAACCGTTAAAATTTCCCATGACATCAGCCTCTGCTATGCCACCGCCATCGGCCTGGCCCTGCGCGGGATTCTGCTCGACGAATAATATGCTCAAATTAAATCTAATCGCCGAAGAAGACAGGCAAACGTTAAAATTTCAACGGCTGTTTTTTCTTTTTCTTAAAGTGGAAATCGTCTTGCTGATCCTCGTTCTGCTCGCCGGAACGGTTATTTTCGGCGCGAAAAAAATTCTGGCGGCCAATATCTACCAGGGCAATCAGGAGACCGCCAGAATGATTA
>DATJQC010000106.1:0-4608 GCA_035506055.1 Candidatus Nanoarchaeia archaeon
GTCGATTCCCTACGAGAGATTTCGGACAGCTTTTTCAGTTCAGCTTTAATCCCGCTGACACCGACTTCGCGCAATTTTTTTTGAGCATCGCGCCAGACGCTTTCTTTAGTCAACGGAGTCGAACGGTAAAAATCTGTTTTGAACCAGAAAAAATCATGACAATATTTTTTAATCAATGCCGATATATTTTTCTCGCCCGCTTTAACGCCGATGGCCAGACATATTTTTAAAAATAGTTCGTGTTCAATGGCAAAAGATGATTTTTCCTCCGGACGAGCCAGAACAAAAACCGCCTCTAAGGCTTCCGGCCGGCTTAACCGCAATCTTTTCTCGAAATACGGCACTACCTTGCGGTTAATGATATCGCCTTTATCTTCGCCGATCGCTCCATATTCCCACCATTTATCACCGAGCGACTTGAATCTGATCAATGCTTCGGCCATCGACTTCCTGTCTTTCCTGCCGGCTTTATCATAATCATTCCAAAGCGAATCGATGCAGGCCGTCAATTTTTCATGTTCGCCGATCAGATTGCCCAGCGATTTCTGATCTTTGAAATATTCGGAATAGATCCGGCTATTCTTGCGATTGATTTTATCGATATCGATGAGTTGAGTAAAATAATGATCCCATCCCAATTCGTAGCCGCAGAAATTCGGTCCATATCCGACGTTAGCGTAATTCGGATAAACCACGTTGATCAAAAAAAGCCCGGCCTTAGCGCGCTGCACATCCCAATTCCCTTTTTTAAGTATTTGATAAATTTTTTCAGCTCTCATAAAATCAATTTATAATTCTAACCAAACTTCGATCGGCATCCACCTCTACCAAGTCGCCGGTCTGAATAATTTTAGTGGCATTACGCGTATTGACGAGGCACGGCACGCCGAGTTCGCGGGAAACGATCGCAGCATGGCAGGTCATGCCGCCGTAATTGGTGATGATCGCGCTGGCTTTTTTCATCACGACGATATATTCCGGCGAGGTCATGCCGGCAACAAGAATTTCGCCCTGCTTGAATTTATTCTGCTCTTCAAAAGGATTAGTGATAATTCGCGCTCTACCGCGGACGATTCCGCCTTGGCCGCGGCTGACCAGCAAGCCCTTTATTTCCGAAGACCTAACCATTTTCTCTTCGGCGTAAAGATGCCAAAATTTATCAAAAGTTCTTTTATCGGAAAATTCATACATCTTGCCCTCGTCAAAATAAAATGCATAATGCTTCTGTCGGCGCAAAACTTTTTTCTTATCAATCTTGCCGTTAAGCACCTTGGCCATTTCATCAAAATAACAATATTGCATTTCTTTGAATTTCCAAGAAGTTTGCCGCTCCACGGCCCGCAAAGCCAAATCCCAGAGATGATTCATCCGCCAGATATAACCCTTGCGGAAATCCTGCCACCAGATTGACTGGCTTAACTGTTCGGCGATAAAAACAATTTTCTTATCCAGCTTCAGCTTCTTGATCAAATCGTCCTTACGTTTTTGATTGGAGCTGATTTTGCTTTTTATTTCTTTAATTATATTTTCAGCCCTATCGCGCTTCAATAATTCTTTGAGCTTGCCGCTGAAATATTCCGGATTTAGGACGCGGTTGCCGCCATAGCTATTCAGTATCCAATGCCAATTCTTGGCGTGGTCCTTAAGCCCCTCGGCTAACTCAGCCCGGCTCTTAATCTTGGCCAATTGCAAAAGCGCCAATTCCTCCTCTTGAAAAAAAGAATATTTAACCGGCGCGGAAAGAATTTCCAGATATTCGTCGGCACGAGCCGGATCAATTTTTTCTAATTCTTTTTTTAACAGATATTCCCCGCCCCAGTTGGCAATTTCCGGAACATGAACGATAAGCCAAAAACGCAGAACAAAATCCGCAAATTTTTCCAAATCCTTGCTCAATCCCTTCTTAGAAATATTACGACGGAAATTTTTTTCCAAATCAGCCGAAACAACTGAATATTCTTGGAGCCAATCCTCAAACTTTTCCCATTGATTGTTGTAATTTTTCTGATTAAGAAAATATTTTTTAAAATATTTTAAACCAACCTCTCGCAAAGCCGAATAACCATTAACCCAAAGGCCCTTGCCTTGATAATCAATAAAGAAAAAAACCGGCGGCCAAGACCATTGGTAATATTTTTTTATCTCTCGCAAAACGCCAAAAATAAAACCAGATCCATAAACCAATTTCATGTCTATCGGCCCCCATTTGAATAATTCTTCGCGCGGATTAATGTTTATCTTCATAACTTGACAAGTTTAGCACAAAATTATGACAAATTCAATACCGAAACGTAATATTTATTATAATTAAATTTGTTAAAATAAGCAAAAAAATTTAAATACTTAATTTATTGACAAATTTACTAAAACGTGATATTATTGATAGATTGCACTTTGAAAAAATTAAATCTAATTGAAAAAGATATATTTCACTAAAACATAAACGTTTTCCGAGGAGGAATCATGAGGATTTCCCGGTCCGTCTTAGCGAGTATTTTGCGAGCGCAAAGATTTCTTTATGTGCGTCGTGATGACAAAATCCTTTTCATTGTCGATGCTGCATATGCCGATGCTCCGCTGAGAGAAATATTCATTAACTACGAGCATGAAATTGTGCGAATTGAAAAAATTGTTTCGCCTGGTCAGGATTACCTTCTTCCCCGCGATATCAAAGTGGACGATAAAACAGTACTTTGGCTATTGACCGCCGTAAGCGCTTCGCACTCCCCCGCCACCGAAAAGATCTTGAAAAAAAATAAAAAACTTTTTCTCATCTCCAATCCCGGTCTCACGCCCGACTGGCTGCCCATTCTTAACCCCGCTAATCAAAAGATTTGCCGAGCAAGGGCCGAAAAAATTCTTACCGCAATCGGTGGAGATGTCGGCGGCTGGGTATATGCTTGCGATAAGAATGGCAGCGATCTCATCATGGCGGTTCCGAAGGGAAATTGGTGGTCAGAAATCGGAACCAGAGAAGGGATCGGAACCAACGGCCCATTCGGCGAACTTTGCACGGCGCCATACCGGGCCGGCGGTAAGCTCATACTGAATCCCGGTGATTATCTGACCAACCCAATCAATCGATTGACGGAACAAGTCGTTTTAACAATTGATTGCAACCGGGTCGAAAAAATCGAAGGCGGCAAACAGGCCGCTCAGCTCGCTAAAATACTGGGAGCGGCAAAAGACAACCGAGCCTTTGAGTTGGGAGAATTTTCCATTCAGCTCAATCCGGCTCAACCGGATCAAGTTTATCGTTCCGTAATCGCGGAAAAATTGGCCGGAGGTTTTCATATCGCCTTGGGAACCAACTCGCTCTGTTTAAAGGAAACTTGCCCCGACCTCGGCAAATTCCAGTACGGACGATATAATGCCGGCGTGCATATCGATTGTATTCATTTCGGCGCTTCAGTATCATTTGAGCCAGAGAATGAAAAAAACGGAAAAGCGGTCCACATTATCAGAAAAGGTAAATTAATCCAAGAATAATTTGGTAAAAATGAAGCCTGGTTGCCAACAACCAGGCCTTTTATTTTCTAAAAAATTATTTTTCACTTATCTTTTTCCGACTATTAATCCAGGCGACTAGCCAGCGCATGTGCGGTTCAAAATCTTTTTCCGTCCGGCTATTATCTTCATAACAACGCGATAAACCCCAGCGAGGACAAGACATAACTTTACCGCCACAAATCATCATCGCGCGAAAAATCTGATTGCCAACCATGCCGTTAACCGGAATAACAACATTAACTCCGGCTTCAACTGCCGGATTTAAATCAATCGACCAATTTTTCGCTTCATAACCATCTTTTTTTAATTCCGCGACAATATATTCGGCATCTTCGTAGGTCTTATTTAAAATTCCCACAACCCCTTCCCTAATATCTTTACGGCGCGGATAAGTGTCATGACGTACTCCGGCAAATACGGCGATTTTTGGCACCAGTTCCCAGTACCTCATGAATTCAGCGATTTGGCGAGCGATACTCAATCTATCTTCTTTATCCCAGGCCTCCGGATTGCTGACCGGGCTTAAAAAAAACTGTCTTCCTTGTCCATCGTCCATGATACCGGGGTTCATCAGATCATTTTCACCGCTCATCTTCTGATAAGCTTCATAAGTTTTAAAATCATCAATTGTTCCTCGGACAATCCCTTCCACTTCATTATTCCAAAGCATCTCGGCGATCTTTTCTTCCGGTTTTTCGGCAATTACTATTTTAAAACCAGCAATGTCTTTAATCGTTGGCGGACAAACCAAAATAATCTCAGCATAACGGCGACTTTTTTTAAGAGAAGCAATAATTTGATTGTCAATTTTTTCCAAGCCGAAAGCGATCATCGGCTTGCCGAGTTTAACCAGTTCATTGATTTTCTGATCCAAAAGGCCGATTTTTTTTTGATTCATAAAATTATGCCAAATAATTTTTTATTGACCGATCGTAAGTTCTTTCTTTGTTCGGAGAAAAATAGCAAGCCGGCAATTCCAAGCGCTCACGATGATAATTTAAACATTCGCAACACCGGCCCTTGCGACCGCACGGTTCATAGGTACAGGGGCAGGAAGCCAAATTTATTTTCTTCTGACATTCCATAAAACAAAATTTT
>DATJQC010000107.1:0-5310 GCA_035506055.1 Candidatus Nanoarchaeia archaeon
TAAAATAATTTTTCAATTTATAAATTTAAAATTGAAAAATTTATGCCTTATTTCAAAATTCCTGCCTGCCGGCAGGCAGGGAAAATTTAAAATTCAAAATTTATTCCCGTCCTTCAACAATATTCTTCTCAATACTTTATAATTCGGAATAGTTTTAGCTACTAAAGCCCAAAATCTTGCCGAATGATTCATTTCGCCCAAGTGGCAAAGTTCGTGGACGATTAGATAATCGGCCAGTTCCTGCGGCAGAAAAACGATCCGATAGCTGAAGTTCAAATTCTTCTTGGCCGAACAGCTCCCCCAGCGGCTTTGCTGGTCGCGAATTGTAACGCGGTTATAAGAAAAATTATAAAAAGAATTAAAATGTTCGAGCCGCCCCCAGACCAGTCTTTCCGCCCGCCGTTTATTGCTTAAATAATCAGCTCGCGTTCTAACCGGCGTATTTTTTATTTTTTCTTTTTTAATTTTTATTTGATGAATGAGCCAGCCTTGCTTAGATCTTAAAAATCGCAACCCAGCCTCCCGCGAAACCCGCCAGGGAATCGTCAAAACCGCGGTCGCATCATTACTGACGCGCAAACAGATATTCTTCGCCCGCCGGCTTTTCTTGATTTGGCAATTAATCCGCATAATTCCTAAATTATAACGGTTAAATTTATTTTTGGCAAAATGCTCTTGACGTATTCAGAGGTCAGGTTTATGATAATGGCATACCCCCACCCCAGGTACCTGACAAATAAAAGATAAAAAAGAAAAATTAAAAAATATTTTTATGACTAATGAGAAACAAAAGGCGTTGATCGGCTTTAAGAAAGCCAAGTCGCTGGTAGAGAAAATCATCAAGATGACGGAGGAAGATAAATACTGCATCGATATTATGCAGCAGAATTTGGCTGTCATCGGACTTTTGAAATCGGCGCATCAGTCGCTGATGGAAAATCATCTGCATACTTGTTTCAAAAACGCGATGGCTTCTAAAAATGAAAAAGTGAAGGCGAAGATGGTCGAGGAAATATTAAGAGTTAGCAAGCTGGCGAATAAATAATTCTCTGTCATTCCGACCGAGCACGCCTCGTGCGAGTGGAGGAACCGCTTAAATATTTTTCAAGCTTAAAGCGGTCCCTCGACTTCGGCCCCGGGGGCCTTCGCTCGGGATGACAAAATATAATATGAATAAAGTAACTTTCAATATTTCCGGGTTGCACTGCGCTTCCTGCAAAACGCTCTTAGAGGCGGAAGTCGGCGCGATCCCGGGCGTGAAAAAAATAATCGTCATCTATGAAAAGGGGCGGGCCGGAGTTGAATATGACGAAAACGAAACTGACCTGGACAAGATCTTTAACAAGATTAAAGAGCTGGGCTATACCCCGGAACTTTTGGATATTACCGCGACCGGCAAAAAAACTTTCAATAAAAATTGGCTGTGGGCCGGAATTTTTGTTTTAGTTTTCGCGGCCGGATATTTCCTGATCGAGACTTTCGGCGGCTGGTCAATCATGGCCAATTTGAATAATAAAAATATCGGTTTAGGCTTGATCTTCATCATTGGTTTGCTGGCCAGCTTCCATTGCGTCGGGATGTGCGGCGGGTTTATTATGGCATACTCCACGAGACAATTAAAAATTACAAATGACAAATTACAAATTTCTTCACACAAATTGCATCTGCAATATAACTTAGGAAGATTAATCTCTTATACCGTCATCGGGGGAATTTTGGGCGGGTTCGGATCTTTCTTCGGGATCAATCCGGATTTTTCCGGAGCTTTATTGCTGGTCGCGGCGGTCTTCATGGTCTTGATGGGCTTGGGCTTGGCCACGGAAATAAAATGGCTGGATAGAATCAAATTACGGATGCCAGATTTTGTCGCTAAAATAATCTTTAAAAACCGCCAAACACACCCCGCCTCGCTAAACCCACCCCGCCTCGCCGAGCTCGGCACCCCTCCCGAGAGGGGAATCTCGACGCCCCTCTTGATAGAGGGGAATAAACCCAAAGGACCGTTTGTCATCGGTTTGCTGACCGGCTTTATGCCGTGCGGACCGCTGCAAGCCATGCAGCTTTATGCTTTGTCCACCGGCAATTGGCTTTCCGGAGCTTTGGCGATGGGCGTCTACGCTTTGGGCACGATTCCCCTTTTGTTCGGCTTTGGCAGTTTTGTTTCAATGCTCACCGCCAGCCGGATGAAGCAGCTTCTAAGAATTTCGGGTATAATAGTAATAATTCTCGGTCTCTTTACTTTTAGCCGCGCTTTAAACGCTTTCGGATTATTAAATCCAGCGCCGCAAAATAATCAAACGCCAGCCGCGCCAGCTCCGGCCGAAGCGCAAACCGTGGAAATGACCGTCAGCTATTCCGGCTATCAGCCCAACGTCATATATATTAAGAAGGGCATGCCCGTGCATTGGATAATCAATCTGCCAAAATCGATGGGCTGCACTGATGCCATCATCCTTTACAACGGCCAAAATCAAATCAGCCAACGAGTGAATATCGGCCAGACGATAATCGACTTCACTCCGGAGTCGGGCGTAAGCGAAATAAAATTCTCTTGCGGGATGAAAATGGTCTGGGGAAAATTTGTAATCAATTAAAAATTAAAAAAGGAAAAAGGAAAAATATTTGTCATTTCGACGCCGAGCTTGAGCGAGGCGGAGAAATCCCTTCGAGGTATTACAAAGTTTAAGCAATTTCTCAATCGCTAATCGCTCCTTCGAAATGACAAAAAAGGAATGAGAATGGTCTGGGGAAAATTCATTGTAAATTAAAAAGACCGAGTGCAAATCGGTCTTAGATCATAGTTCTGACGACCTTTTCAATTTTTCTTAATGCCCGGCGAAAGGAATTCCTGGTAGCGCCAATAGCCAGACGCTTTTTTTTGTAGAATTTTTCTACATGTCTGACGCATCCGCCGTCCAGCATAATCGGCCCACCCAGTGTTGCCACCGGATAAACATCGATAATGTTCCGATGGGAGGTGATGAGCCACGTATGCTGATAGCGGGGAAAAGAATGTCCGTCAACGTATTTCAAACCGAAGACTTTGCCAACCGCGCGCGCCAGAAGATGACAGGAAAGCGTAATTTCTTCCCCATTTTCATTGTTACCTAAAATAATATCGGGAAGATTGTCAACTACTTGTTTAATCTTGAAGAAAATTTCCACTTCGTCTTGCGGCAGCCGTGAAAGAACATGGGGTTTCATAACGACTCCTCCTGGTCAATGATCAAAAATTTTAACTAACAATATACAATAACTAATCATCTTATATTTGTCAAGCGTATGACCAAAATTTCACTCAATATCGGCGGGATGGATTGCTCTTCGTGTGCGATGAACATTAGCCGAAATTTAAAAAAACAAGTTGGTGTTATCTCAGCTGACGTCAATTATGCCAACGGCAAGGCTTACGTCGAATACGACGAGGCGAAAATTGATTTGAAAAAAATCAAAGAGACGATCGTCAAAACCGGCTACAGGGTCTTGGAGGATGGCATGTCCGGCCATAACCACCCCCAAACCCTTCCTTCGGAAGGAGGGGGGAATAATTGGCAGAGGAATAAAACTATCTTGGCGATCATCTTTGCCATTCCCCTCTTGCTGCGGATGGTTTGGATGTGGGCGATTCCGGGCAGTGATTTCAATATTTCCAACACCGATTGGCTGCAGATAATCTTGGCGGCTTGCGTGGTTTTCATATTCGGCTGGCAATTCCACGCGAGCGCCGGCAAGCAGATCATCCGCGGGCAATTCAATATGGATTCGCTCATCTCGCTTGGTACTTTAACCGCGTTTTTTTACAGCTTGTGGGCGGTCTTCGCCCATCGGCCGACTTATTTTGAAGCGGCCGCGACCATCGCCGCCTTAATCTTGCTGGGAAAATATTTGGAAGCTAAAACTCAAGGTCATGCTTCAGACGCGATGAAAAAATTGATGGAGTTGGGAGTTAAGAAAGCAATGATCGTCGACGAGCAAGGAAAGCAGGTTGAAAAAAATATTGAAGAAGTTCGAGTCGGCGAAATCGCCTTAATTAAGCCGGGTGAAAAAATTCCTTTGGATGGAATTATTGTTGAAGGCCAATCTGACATAGACGAATCAATGCTCACTGGCGAAGGCTTGCCTATCGCCAAACAAACCGGCGAAAATGTTTTTGGCGGAACGATCAATAAGGACGGGCAACTGAAAATAAAAATTACCCAGACCGGCGCCAATACGGTGTTGGCGAAAATCATCAAGACAGTCGAAGAGGCGCAGAGTTTCAAGGCGCCGGTGCAGAAATTAGCCGATACTATTTCCGGAATTTTCGTTCCGTCAGTTATCGGCATCGCTATCCTGACTTTCATCGGCTGGTTCTTATTCAAGCATGATTTTACTGTCGCTATCATCAACGCCGTCACGGTTTTGATCATCGCCTGCCCCTGCGCGCTGGGTTTGGCCACGCCGATTGCGGTGATGGTCGGCACTTCGGTTGGCGCTAAGAAAGGAATCTTGATCAAGAACGGCGAAAGTTTTGAAAAGGCGAAAAAGATCGACACAGTCGTCTTTGACAAAACCGGCACATTAACTTTGGGCCAACCCAAACTTTATGAAGTTATCCCGGCGGAAAATTACTCGACCGATGAAGTTTTGAAAATCGCCGCCAATCTGGCGACCGGCTCGACCCATCCCCTTTCCCGCGCGATCGCAATTTATGCTTCAGGAGATAAAAAATTCTGCGAGCTGAACCGCGTCGACGCCGATGAATTCCCCTTAAGAGCCGGCGGCGAATTGCCGGCCTTAAAGAAAATGCCGAATGACGCCGAATGCTTGCCCGGAGATTTGCTATCCGAAACCGTCAACATTAACACACCCCGGCCCGCCGCGGCGGCGGTCCACCCCTCTCAAGAGGGGACTTTTTCCGCTAACTCTGATACCGCCATTGCCGAATATCCCGGGCGCGGTCTGAGCGGAGATTATGACGGCGAAAAATATTTCCTGGGCAATCAAAGGTTGCTGGCGGAAAACAAGATCGAAACTTCATGGGCGGAAAAAACTGAAAAAGAAAAAGCCGAAGAAGGCGGCAGTTTATTATTTCTGGCTAAAGCCGACAAAGTAATCGGCGCCTTTTTATTGAGAGATGAATTAAAAAAAACCGCCGAGGAAGCTATTTGGAATCTGAAAAAAATGGGCATCGGTTCGATCATTATTTCCGGCGACCGCGAAGCGGCCGTGCATTTCACCGCCTCGCTCTTAGCAGTTGATAATTTCTTCGCCGAAGTTCTACCGGCTGACAAGCAGAAAAAAATCAAAGAACTTCAGGCAGGCGGCAAG
>DATJQC010000108.1:0-4983 GCA_035506055.1 Candidatus Nanoarchaeia archaeon
GAAGATGAGTCAAAAAAATTGTGGACAGAATACTGTAAATAAATACTCGAATCGTGCGCCAACAGGCCAGAATCTGATTATATCGGATTCTGGCTTTTTTGTTTAAAAAATCAAAGGGCTATCTTTATTAAAAAATAAAAATTATAATTCTGCCAGTTGTTCTTTTAGTTTGGCCAATTCCGCTTCCGCCTTGGCTAATTTTTCCTTCTCAATATTTACTACTTTCTCCGGCGCTTTGCCGACGAATTCTTGATTGGATAATTTTTTATCCAAAGCTGAAACGAATTTTTCCAGATTGGCAATTTCTTTTTCTAATCTAACTTTTTCTTTCTCGGCGTCAACCGCTCCCAAAAGATAAATTTCAATCTCTCCGACCGCGGCATAAATCGCCCCGGAAATCTTTTCGCCTTTTTCCAATATTTTCAGATCGCTGATTCCCGTTTTCAGACTCTTGATCAGAATTTCATTTTGCTTAACTATTTCGACTTTATCTCCGGCGTAAATTACCGCTTCGATTTTTCTGGCCGGCTCGACTTTATTTTCCGCCCGGGCATTGCGGATCGCCATCACAATATCTTTTATCAATTCAAAATTACCGGATTTTGGTAGGAACGCAAAATCTTGCGTTCCTACGACGGGATATTTTTCCACCATTAACATCGAATCGTTGAATTTTTTCCAGATCGCTTCGGTGACGAATGGCATAAACGGATGGGCTAATTTCAAAATCGTCCGCAGCACATAAGGTAGAATTTCCTTTTTATTTTCACTTTCTTCAAACTTGCTCGCTTCCAAATACCAATCGGCAAAATCATTCCAGACAAAATCGATCAATTTTTCACCGGCTTGCGAAAAGGCAAAAACCTCGATATCTTTTTTCATTTCGCCGATCAAATTATTACAGCGATCTAGAATCCAAGCCTCCGCGCCGGTTTCTCCCGCTCCCCCAGACACACCCCGTCCGCCTTCGGCGTCCACCCCTCTTGATAGAGGGGATTTATTTTCTAATATATATCTCGAAATATTCCAAAGCTTATTCACGAAATTCCGCTGCGCTTCGATTTTCTCCCAGGACATCCGCGCGTTATTGCCCGGCGTGCTGCCAATTAATAACGATAACCGCAAAGCGTCCGTGCCGTATTTGGCGATCACATCCAGCGGATCAACGCCGTTGCCTTTGGACTTGGACATTTTTTTACCATGCTCATCCAAAATATTACCGTGCAAATAAACATCGGAAAAAGGTTTTTCGCCCAAAGCATAATACGACATCAGGATCATCCGGGAAACCCAGAGCGTCAAGATTTCAAACCCGGTTTCCAGTACGGCCGTCGGATGATATTTAGCGAGGTCGCCTGTCTTAACGAATCGGGCTTCGCCCGCCGAAGTCCGCCCTGGGCGGACGGAGTCGGGCCAATTCAGCGTCGAAAAAGTCCACATGCCGGACGAAAACCAGGTGTCCAAAGTATCTTCATCCTGAATCCAGCCATCACCTTCCGGCTTATTTTCGCTGACGTAAACTATTTGTTCATCCAATCCAACCAACTCAAAAGCCCAAATACCGAATTTTTCCAAACGATCTTTAAAATTATTTTCCATCAACGCTCGATAATCAGCTTCAGTTTTGCCAGGATAAATTTTTTCAAGGCTAATTTTTTCCAACATTTCGGCGATTGAGGAAAAATGGCTGATGCCGGAAATTTTCTTTTTCACTCCTGACTCGATAACTTTTTCTGTTTTATCTTCTACCAAAGAAAAGTCGATCAAATCCCCAACCTTAAATTCCGCCCAATCCTTGCCATCGCCTTTGGCTCTTCCGGCGCGCGTTTCAATCGTCTTGGATTTATTTTTTAAATCCTGATAAATATTTTCGCCGTAAATCTTCAAATCCCAATTTTTTATTTTTTCTTTTTTATCTTTTATTTGATAAAAGGCTGGTATCCGATGGCCATACCAGATTTGCCGCGAGATGCACCAATCGTGCAGATTATTCATCCAATTTTCATATTGGCCTTGGAATCTTTCCGGCGTGAATTTTATTTCGCCGGACTTGGAAGCTTCGAGCGAAATTTCTTTCAAAGATTTATCGCCGAGCTTTTTCAATTTTTTATCAACATCGACAAACCATTGTTTGGAAGGGATCGGCTCGATCGGCGTTTCGCAGCGATAGCATTGCGACAAATTATTGGCAATCTCCTCTTCTTTTTCCAGCAAACCCGATTCGCGCAAGCGTTCGACGATTTTTTCCCTGGCTTGAGCCGCCTTCAGACCGGAATAATCTCCGAAGCCCGGATTGATCGTCGCGTCTTCACCGATCACTTTGATCATTTCCAAATCATATTTCTGCGACATTTGGTAATCAACCATCAAATGCGCCGGAGTCACGCCCAAGGCGCCGGTGCCAAAATCCATCTCCACGCCGATATCGGCGATAATTTTTATTTTTAAAGGCACGCCGACAAAATCAACTTCGAAAGTCGAGCCGATATATTTCTTATACCGCTCGTCGCGCGGATTCACCGCCACGGCCGTGTCGCCCAATTTCGTTTCCGGCCGAGTCGTGGAAATAGCAATCGGAAAATCTTTAGAATATTTAAAGGTATAAAGTTTCGCCGTCTGTTCTTTGTATTCAACTTCATCATCGGCCAAAGTCGATTTGCACCGCGGACACCAATTGATCACCCGCTCGCCGCGATAGATCACGCCGTCGTTATACATCTCGATGAACATTTTTTTTACCGCCTTGCCGCGCTGTTCATCCAGCGTGAAAGCCAAGCGCGACCAATCTAATGAGGCGCCCATTTTTTTAATCTGATTCAAAATAGTTTTTTGCGTCACCGTGGCGAATTTATTCACTTCGGCCAAAAATTTTTCCCGCCCCAAGTCATGCCGAGTCTGCCCTGTTTCTTTGAACAATCTTTTCTCGACGACATTCTGCGTGGCGATCGCCGCATGATCGGTTCCCGGAATCCAGAGCGCGCAAAAACCATTCATTCTTTTATAACGAATCAGCAAATCTTCAATCGCAATCATCATCGCGTGCCCGACATGCAATTTGTCGGTGATATTCGGCGGCGGCAAAACGATTGCGTATGGCGGCGCGTCATCCGGCAATTTTAAATTATCCGGATTAAAAAAACCCGAATCCAGCCATTCTTTATTAATAGCATCTTCGTAATCCGCCGGATTGTACTGTTTCTCAAAATCTTGGGCCATATATAAATGCTAATATTTCCTTTAATTTATAATATAAGATTATCAAAACAAGACGGTTTTGGCAAGGCGGAAATCAATGATAAATGACGAATGATGAATGACGAATTTTATTCAATTTTTATTATTTGACAAATTAAATATTCGCGCTTAATATTGGATTAAAGTAACTTATATCAACAATAAACCAAAGGAGGCGTCATGCCAACTACAGTCGTTGAACAAATCGGCGAATTGGTTGGGGAAAAACTTGATGGATTCAGTATTCAGGAATTAACCGAGGTGTACCGAGTTGATGAGGATGGGCGCAAAACGACTTCTATCGGATTCTTTAAAAACGGCAATATTGCTGCCGCCTTTGCACAAAACCAAACCGATAGTTGCTTTCACCGATACAAAAAGGAATTCGTCTTAACGGATGGTAAAGTTGGATTCCTGTTTGTCGGGGAGCCTGTCAAATTACTTAATGACGAACAAGAGGCCCTTAAAGTCCGGGAAGCCGCGCTGGAAAAACTTAGCCCCGCGGAAAGAGCGCTCCTTCAGATATAATTTCCGATTGGCGCACCACCACCACGACCGTTCGTGGTGGTTTTTTTATGGTTGAATATTCAGCTAATTTTGAGTATAATATAATGATGCTTAATTATTGACACCCTGAAAAATTAAGTATAAGATTAGCTTTTTGAAGAAATTTTAACCACCCCTCCCGCCCCCCCAGTCCCTCCTCGGGCAGGAGGAGGATCCTTGAAAGGAGGGGCGAAACAAAATTAAATGCTGAATCAGCACCAGCAGATTTTTGAACAAATAAAAAAAGCGAAGAATATCTTGATCGCTTTTTCCGCCAATTGGAACGGCGACAACATCGCCAGCGCTTTGGCGTTTTATTTATTTTTAAAAAAATTGGGCAAGAAGGCGGAAATAATTTCCAGCAAATCCGAAGCCGGCACGGCCATGGAAATAAAAAGCAAGGCGTTTGATTTTTTACCGGGCTTTGCTGAAATCAAGCGGATTGCCCGGGAAATGAATAAATTTGTCATCTCGCTCAATCTGGGCAAGGCGCGAATCAAGGGCGTAAAATATCGGCTGGAAAATGGGTCGGCTAAATTTATCATCACGCCGCAAAAAGGAAATTTCACCGAAGAAGACGTGAAGATCGAAACCGAGGGCGCCAAATATGATTTAATAATTATTTTGGATACGCCGGACATGGAATCGCTGGGAAAACTTTTTTCCGAGAACACCCAATTTTTTTACGGCACGCCAATCATCAATATCGATCATCACTCGTCCAACGAAGAATTCGGCCAAATAAATTTGGTGCAAATTAATGCCGTGGCCACGGCGGAAATAATTTTTTCCCTTTTAAGCGCTTACGAAGAAAATCTGATCGACGATGATATTGCCACTTGCCTCTTAACCGGCATCATTTCCAAAACAAAAAATTTCAAAACCGCCAATGTCACCCCCGATACTTTGGCCGCGACCTCTTCCTTAATTTCCCAAGACGCGCGCCGTGAAGAAATCGTCAATAAACTTTACCGCTCCCGCGGCATCGGCGTCCTGAAACTTTGGGGAATAATTTTATCGCGCCTCACCTACGCCAAAAACGGCGCGATCATCTGGTCGGCGGTCACCAATAATGACTTCATTAAAACCGATACAAGCAAAAGCGATCTGAACGACATCATTGACGAACTGATTGCCAATATTCCCGACGCCAAGGTAATTATTATTTTTTACGAAATAACCGACGCCTCGGGCAATATTACC
>DATJQC010000109.1:0-3728 GCA_035506055.1 Candidatus Nanoarchaeia archaeon
CAGGCCTATTAAATTTTATTTATATAAAAATAGAGGCCCGTCTGGGCCCCTATTTTTTTGTCAAAAAGGGGTGAAATTGCGTTAAAATCTGGCAGTCCTTTCGTCTTAAAACTCGCAGTCTCTGGCCTAATCTTTATTGACAATTTATTGACAATGACCTTTAAACATGCTATGATATAGTAATCATTGATCTTTGTAATCATATTAATTTTTCATAATCGGAGGTACTATGAAAAGGCTGATTTTGTTGGTATTTATTGGGTTGTTCCTATCTTTTTTCGGCGGCTGTTCGAATCTGATGCTGCTTGAGCACAAGCATTCGATGGACGTCCAGGATTCGGTAGACGGCGTTGCTCTGCATGGCTGTGTCATTGCCAGAAGCGAGGCTCAAGCAAAGCGGCAGATCTTGAACAGAGAAGTAGAAGTGAAAAAGGACGAAGGATTCAAGGTGGAAGTGGTAAACTATTCGGTCTATATTCACAAGTTTGAAATCCGCAAGACCAGTTTTCTTCTTGAAAATCCCGTAGTCTACACAGGTCTCTTGGCGGAGAATCAAACCGATTCCCTGTATCTCATGCCTGGGTATTATCAGATGTACTGTTGGGAAGGTTCCCAACTGGTAGGTCGCAAGGTTTACGAAGTTTCGACCGCTAAATCTTATGACGGTGTAACCAAAAGGGAAGTTAATTGTATCATGGGATACATCGATGATCAGCGGTACGGGTTGAGCCGTCACGGATATGGGGTAAGAAGATATTAGTCAAACAAAAAAGGGAGATGTTTTTCAACATCTCCCGCTTTTTTTATCAAGATTATAGCGGTCCGCCCGAGACGGTCGTAGCGCTATTGATGGCGTTGAAGACAAAATAAGTTATCGAGTAGGCGGCGATAATAATCGCGAGACCGATGATGGCGCGAGTGATGGTTTGTTTGGCTTTGTCGATTTTTTCCTCATTGCCTCCGGCAGTCATCCAATTAAAACCGGCGATGACCAGCAGAACGACGAAGATTATTGCCAAGAGTCCCAGGGCAACCTCGATGATTACGGAAACGATCGAGGCGATTGAAGCGTTGGGCGAAAGACCGGAAGCCGCCACGAAGGCTTTTTCTTGCGACCCCATATTTTTCAGGGCGCCTTGATCAACCAGAGGTTCGGCAGCCAAAACGGAGCTGGCAGAGAAGAGAAATAAAAAAAATAACGCGCCGCGGATGATAAATTTTTTTTTCCAAAAAAACATAAATTTATTTTAATGATAATCCTTCGATTAAATCGGGCCGCCGCCCGGCGCCGCGACCATGAATTGAATGACTAAATTATAAATGGCGAAAGCCGAGACGGTGATAATCAAGCCGATAATTGAGTTGCGCAGGATTTTCTGAGCTTTTTCGATTTTTGCTTCATCGCCCGAAGAAGTCATCCAGACGATTCCGGCATAGACGATCAGGATGATAAAAATTATCCCCAAGAGGCTTAAAACGCTGTTGACGATCAGTCCGGCGATCGAGGAAATGGTGGTGCTGTTGGCCGAAGCATAGCCGGCTTTGGCGCCGACATTTTGCAGCGCATCGATCGGCGAAGAGGCGAAGACGAAATAAGGGAGGATCAGAAAGCCGAGCAGGCCGAACAGAACAGCGACACGTTTAAGAATTTTTTTCATATGAATCAAAAAATAATAATCGGGAAAGCGGTCAAAATTTTTACTGCTACTTTCCGATCACCGCTTTATTTAAAACGCTGATGGCAAAAACGCTGATGGCAAAAGCGGCGATGACGACTATCAGGCCGATGATCGCTGAACGGATGATCCGCTGGGCTTTTTCGACTTTGGCTTCGTCGCCTTCGGAAGTCATCCAGGTGACGCCGCCATAGACCAATAAAAGAATAAAGATAACGCCCAGCAAGCCGAGCAGCGTTTGAATGATCGTGCCGATTATTTGATAAACGTTGGTTCCGGCGCTGGCGGTATTTCCCGCCGCCGCGCTGATGGTATTGGTATCAAAAGCATTGCTTAAATTAGCCGCCCGGGCCGGCAAAAAAGGAATCAGCCAAGAACAAAAAAATACGGCAATGATCGTTAAGCGGAAATATTTTTTCATATTAAGTTTTGGTCAGGGCGTTGATGACGAAAAAACTGATGGCATAGGCGGCCAGGACGATAACCAGGCCGATCAGGTTTTCGACAATGATGTTTTTGGCTTTTTCAATCCGTTCCTCTTTGCCTTCGGCCGTCATCCACATCATTCCGCCGTAGATCGTCAGTCCTAAAAAAATTACGCCCAAAAGAGACAGGAGCGCGGCAATCACCGTGCCGATGATGGAATAGACCGTGGTTTGGCTGGAAAAACCGGCCTGATTGGCCGTTTCATTCACGCCGCTGTTGGCGATGAAACTGTACGCGACCAATTTATTCCGGAAGGAAATTAAGGAGGTTAGAATAAGCATCGGTAAGTTTGCTGATTAGCTTAAAAATATCGCTTGAAAAAATTAACCGCGGTTTTTATTTGGCGGCGGTTAATTGATTGCCGATAAAGGTGGTGATGGCGTAAGCCGAAAGCACGATAATCAAACCGATAACCGCGGCGACTAAAACTTCCTTGGCTTTTTCCACTTCGGCTTCATTGCCTTGGGCCAGCATCCAGCGCAAGCCGCCATAGACGATCAATAAAAAGAAAACGATTCCCAACAAAGAAAGGATGGCGCCGATTACCGTGCCGACGATCTGCTGGGGCGTGTTGTCGATTAACGGCGTATTTTTGGTCGATTCGACCAGGCCGTATTGCCCTTGGGTGGTGTCTTGCAGCGAATTAAGCTTACCCGCCGCGGTATTCACGTCCTGTTGCGTGTTCGGTTCATCAGGCGGTAACGGTTGGCCTTGGGCGATCAAAACGTCATTTCCAACGGCGGCAGTAATCGGAGAAAATAAGATTAAAAAACCTAAAAGCAGCGCGGGGGCTAGAAAAAATAAGCTGATTTTTTTTGCCGACATAGTTTTAAAGTGAATTTTTTACTGCCCTGAACACAAGTTTATAACCATCCCCAGACCCCTCCTTGAAAAGGAGGGGAAATTCTGTCCAAGGCAGTGAGTCTTATGGGGTCGTCGTCAAATGCCATATTCGGCCTAAATCGTAAAATTTCGGTAAATTTTTTCAAAAATATTCTCGTCAATATTACTAATATTGCCTCAAAATTTTTTAAAAAATTTCCTCGAAATTTTACGATTTATGCTCGAAAGAGCATCTGGCGACGACCCCTTTAGGAATAAGACCCACCAACTTTCCTAAAACTAGTTTTGGAAAAATTTATGTGGCTGTTGCGCCAGTGGCAGACAGTAAGCGGCTGATGACGAAGGTCGCAAGTCCCCAGGAGGCTAAAATGATAACCAAACCGATAATGCCGGCCATCAAAACTTTTTTCGCTTCCTCAATCTGCTCTTCGTTGCCGGCGGCAGTCATCCATTTGAAACCGCCGATCAAGATGATGATCACGGCCAAAACGCCCAAGAAACCCAAGGCAATATTGATTACATTGGCGGCGATGGCGCGCGGATCAGTGTTGCCCAAGCCGGTGTTGGAAACATAGCTGGTACCAAGATCAAGCGGCGCGGCCATAACCGGCAGCGATAGAGCTGGTACGGCGATGGTCAAGGCCAAAGCCACGATCATTAAAACTTTTAACATTTTGTTCATAATTCACCTCCCCTCTAAAGACGCCGCAAAAGCGCCTTTAA
>DATJQC010000110.1:0-5264 GCA_035506055.1 Candidatus Nanoarchaeia archaeon
CTTCGATCTTATCCTGGACCAAGCGGCGCAGCGGCCGGGCGCCGAACTTCGGATCATAACCTAAATGGGCGATCCGCGCCAATCCGGCGGCGGAAATCTCCAATTCCATTCCTTTTGTCTTAAGCATTTCCGCCACGTCAGCGAGCATCAGCCGGGCAATCGCCACGATGTCCGGCTCGGAAAGCGGCTTGAAGACGATAATGCCGTCAAAACGATTAATCAATTCCGGCCGCATGATCTGGCTAAGCTGTTCATTGATCAACGTTTCCTTGATCCGCTCGATCGCCGTGCCGCGGCCGATTTCATCTTCGATATAATTCGATCCGGCATTGGAAGTGGCGATAATGATGCAGTTGCTGAAATCGATCGTCTCGCCGCCGCCATCAGTCAGGCGGCCGTCATCCATTACCTGTAAAAATAAATTGAAAATTTTGGGATTGGCTTTTTCGAATTCATCCAAAAGAATCAAACAAAAAGGTTTTTGCCGAACCGCCTCGGTCAGATAACCTTTGGTTCCGTCCGGATCGCCGATCATTTTTTTAATGCTCGATTCTTCCTGGTATTCGCTCATATCGAGTCGGATCAGCAGATCTTTTTTATCGAAATAAACGCGGGAAATCGTTTTAGCCAACTCGGTTTTTCCCACGCCGGTCGGGCCCAAGAACAAGAAGCTGGCGATCGGCCGTTTGCCTTCGCGCATTTCCGTGCGCGCCCGGCGCAGGCTGTTGGCGACCATGCCGACCGCTTCTTCCTGATCGATCATATATTTGTGAATTTCACTTTCCAGATTCAATAACTTCTGGCTTTCTTCGCCGCCCAAATCCTGCACCGGAATTTCCGTCAGCTGATTGATGGTTAGCGCTATGTCGTTCGAGTCGCAAATAAATTTCTCTTTTTTATGCTCCGTTGCCGCGCGAACGGCGGTTTTTTCCAGAATAATGATCGCTTTTTCCGGCAAGGCTTTGTCATGGATGAATTTGGCGGCTAATTCCGCCGCCGCTTCGATGGCATTATAGGAAAAATAAATATTATTGCGCGCTTCCAGATAACCGATCTTGCTTTCCAGAATCTGGATCGTTTGGTCAGTATCCGGCTCATCGATTTTTAAACGCGTCATTAATCGTCCGAGCGCCGAACGTTCGATGTGCTGGGAATAATTCATTTCCGAAGCGGTAGCCAGACAACGCAATAATCCTTTTTCCAATTGCGTCGCCAAAACTTCGGAAAGCTCCAGGCTGCCTTCGCTGCCGGCCGTAATGCCGATGATATTCTGGATATTGTCGATATAAAGGATGATATTGCCGGCGCGGTTTATTTCATCGATGATGGCGAGCAATCTGGCTTCGGCTTCGGCGGCCGTGGCGCCGGAAACCAGGCGGGCGACATCCAATTCGATCAGCCGCTTATCGCGCAGGAAATCCGGAACTTTTTCTTCAGTAACCATCTCGCGGGCGATTCCCTCGATGATCGTTTTTTTCCCCACGCCGTCCGGGCCGGTCAGCAAGACGCCGTTGGCGCCGGTTTTGAAAGCGTCAAAAACGGCGGCGATTTCCTTTTCGCGCGCCACGCAGATCTCCAATCTTCCCCACTTGGCGGCCAAAGTCAGATCATAGCCGAAATTGTTCAAAACCGGAGTCGCCACCGCGGTATAAGCCCTGTCCATTACGGTTTTTGGTTTGAAAACAGCTAATTTTTTATATAATTTATAATTCGCCACCTGCTGTTCGTTGATCCGAAACCAGGCTAAGGTATTTTTTATTTTATTCACATCGATCTTCAAATCCAAAAGTATCTCGGTCAAAATCGGATCGTTCGATATGGAGGGCAAAAGAAAGTTGAGAACCGTCGTGTTGTCTTCTTTCAATTCATAGGCCTCGACAAATGCTTGCATCATGATTTCCTTGATCGAATTGGAAACCCGCAAGTCGCTTTCTTTTTTCAGTCCGGCAGGCAAAGCGCGCAGCTGGGTAAGCAATTTTTCCGTCAGCTCGCGGCCGCTGACATTGAGCCGCGTAAAAAGCACGGCGATCTTTCTCGATTTGAGCATCGCCAGAAATAAATGCAAAGTCGTCACTTCTCGATGGCGGTATTTCCAGGCCAGCGCGTAAGCATCTTCGATGACGGCCAAAGTTTTTTCGCGGAAAGTCAAAGAAACATCCAGTCTTTTTTTATAGCGGCGCAGCTCTTGCCAATTATTCGGATAGCTCGCCAGTTCGGCTAATTTGAATTCCTTGATCCGCGCTTCATCGGCGCGCGTTTTATCAGCGCGATAAATCAGAAAAATCAGCGCCAAGAGGCCGATCCAGAAAAAGAGGATGAAAATATTTTTCTCCTGCCAAAAAAATATGATTCGCTCAACCGACAGCGAAGACAAATTTTGCCAAAACCAGAAAATCAGCGAGCCAAGCCCGGCTAAAAAAACCAGCAGGGCGATAAAATCCAACAACAGTCCGAGAAAATGGCGCATCCGGCGCAGGAAAATTTCCGCCAGATTTATTTTCAACCCCCAGTAAAGGAAATTCCCTTGGTAAAAAAAACCCTCGCCCGCGCCGCCGCACTCGGCGCAGGAAAAATTCTTGTCATTGACGCCCGAGCCCTGGCAAGTCGGACAAGTGATGAATGAGATATCTTTAGTTGATTTTTCCATATCCGTATTTAACGCGAACACTTCGAATTATAAGCCAATACCGCTAAAAGATTTCGAGGTATTCGCTTATAATTCGCGGTATTCGTGTTATATTATTTGCCAGACGATCATATAAATAATCAAAATCGGCGCCAAGAACCAGATCCAAAAAGCGGCCAGGGCGACGATAATCCAAAAAAGCAGGATGATACCGCGGAAAATGATCTGCACCAACCGGATAAAAAAACTGATGATCGCGCCCTGGATGTCGCGCTGGCCGTACATGGGCACGAAAATATTTTTTATCCAGATAAAAAGCGCCAGCGATTTTTCTTTATCCGCGACAAAGCCGGCCAGATTTTTAACCGTCTTGGCCAAGCCGATCGAATACCACCAAAAGGGAAAAAAGATAATATCTTTGCCCAGATCGGTAAAAATTCCGGATAAAGTAATTGTTGACGATTTAGCCATTTATTTAGGATAATTAAGTTTAGCTTTCCGCGGCCGACCAATCAACTGTTGAACTAATGTTAAATCAACTCACTAATAGTATATCATTTTTATCCAAATAAAAAAGCCCCTTAATTCGCCAGGGGCTTGGACGGAAGTTGCGGCGTTCAGAACGATCGGCCGAAAATTTCTCGAAGATTTTTTTTGATCTTCCGGCGGATAATCGGCCCGTAATATTTATCAATGCCGAAGTACCCGATATAAACCAGCGGCAGAAAGCGGTACAGAATAATCAAAGCATGGTCATTCTGGTACATGCCGGGCTTATTTTTGACCCTATACCATCGGCTCTTTTCACTGGTCAATAAATCAATAACTATTTTCAGCGCCGCCCGTTTCCTTTGTTTAAGATCGGCTTTTTCCGCTTTATTCATTTTACCTCCGAAGCGCGACTAAGATGGATTATTATTTTACGCTTAGCTTGATAAGATCGTCGAGCAGGATATTTTTCAACGGCCCGTAAGTATAAGTCTCTCGGCCCAGGCGCAGCTGGCAAAAGATAAAACCAAGGCGAATATCAATCCTTATTCCGCCAAAGCAGAATTTTTGCCAGCCCTTTGCCAGCCGCTCGTTCCGGCGGAAATTACCAATATCCAGCAGCTTGGCGACAGCTTTGAACAATCTGGTCTTGCGGGATTTTTTCCTCGGCATAATTCCTCCATTCTTTTTTGTCAAGGGACAAAATTATAATTTATCAATCGCTTTACCGATCTTATCGAGTGTTTCATTTTTTCCCAAAGCATCCGCCATCTCGAAGGGCGACGGGCTGGCTTTCTCGCCGGTTAAAGCCACGCGCATCGGCCAGAGATAATCGCCCACTCCCCCGTCATTCTCTTTAATATAGGCCGCGACGATTGCTTCGATTTTTTTGGTCTGCCAATCATCTTGGCTGATTTTTCGTAAAATGTCCAGCAAGTTTCGCAGATTTATTTTGGTTGACGCCGGAGTTGATTTTTTCCAAACCAGCATTTCCTTATCATAGGAGAGGTTATCGGCAAAAAAGAATTTCGTATGCTCCCCTATTTCGGAAAGTTTTTTTAACCGTTCGCGTTCCAAATTGATGACCTTAGCCAAAAACTCATCGCTTTTTTTATAATCATTGCCGGTTAAGGCGATATTTTCCGCCAAATACGGCCGGCATAATTCGATCAATTCGGGAATAGTTTTTTTACGGATATAAATGCCATTGAGGTAATCCAATTTTTCCGAATTAAAAATCGCCGGACTGGTGCCGATATTGTGATAATCAAATTCCTTGACGGCTTCGTCAACCGAAAAAATTTCCTTTTCACCCGCCGGGTGCCAGCCAAGTAAAGCATTGAAATTTAATAAAGCTTCGGGCAGATAGCCTTGGGAGCGGAAATCTTCCACGGCCACATCGCCTTTGCGCTTGCTCAATTTGCCGCCGTTCTTGTCCAAAACCAAAGGCAGATGAATGAACTTCGGCGCTTCCCAGCAGAAAGATTTATAAAGCGAAATATTTTTCGGCAAGGACGGCAGCCATTCTTCGCCGCGTACCACGTGACTGGTTTCCATCAGATGATCATCGACCACGGAAGCGAATTGGTAAGTCGGTATGCCGTCGGATTTGATCAGCACATAATCATCCAGATCGGCCAGGTTGAATTTCAAATTTCCGCGCAATTCGTCGCGCACAATAATCTCTCCTTCTAAAGGCAGCTTGTGCCGGATAACATATTTTTCTCCAGCCGCGATTCTCCTGTCAACTTCTTCCCGGCTTAAATTGCGGCAAGCGCGGTCATAGCGCGGCGGTTTTTTCATCGCCTCGGCATCGGCGCGCATCTTCGTCAATCTTTCTTCCGTGCAAAAACAAGGATAAGCCTCGCCTTTGGCCAATAATTCTCTGGTATATTTCTTATAAATATCCAATCGCTGAGATTGAATATAAGGGCCAAAATCGCCGCCGGCGCGCGGACCCTCGTCAAATTTTATCCCCGCCCAATTTAAAATCTCAATTAACTTATCAACCGCTCCTGCCACTTCCCGTTTGGTGTCAGTATCTTCAATGCGCAAAAACAAAGTACCGCCGAGCGATTTAGCGATCAAATAATCGAATAAAGCCGTCCTTAATCCCCCGATATGCAAAAAACCGGTCGGTGACGGCGCA
>DATJQC010000111.1:0-10809 GCA_035506055.1 Candidatus Nanoarchaeia archaeon
TGAGGTGGCCGTGATCGTGCAGAATGGTTAATTCGGCGCCGAGCTTATCGCGTAAAATCTCCTCTTTCGCTATCGGCACATAGGGATCGTTGTCAGAACTTATTACTTCAAATTTATTCGCGGATTCTTTTATTTTTTCATAATTCAACGGCCGCTCAAAAAAACTTTCTGTTTCTGGAATTCCCAGGGATTCGGAAAACCCGGCAACCATGATTACTCCGCCGGCTTTTTCATTGGCCGGCAAAGATTGCAAAAATCGCAAAATCGCGATCGGCCCCAAACTATGACCGACAAAAAAAGTATCTTCATCGACCCGTCCGACGATCTTTTTCAAATACGCTACCCATTCGGAGCACAAAGGATGCGCCGAATTCGGCATGGCCGGAACAACTGCGGCAATGCCTTTTTTCTCCAATTCATTTGCGAGCCAGGGAAACCAATTGCTCTCCGGATCCGCTTCCCAGCCATGAATTATAAAAACTCTTTTCATATTTTGTCATCCTGAGCGCCGCGCGAAGGATCTGATCCTTCCACGAGCGCGGCAGATCTATATTTAAATCGCTTCAACAAATCTTCTTTGCATTCCCCTAAATCTTTGTCGGAAAATCCGCAATCCTTAAAAAATTGCGATGATAAATCTTTAAATTGAGGATTTTCGGCAAGGATTAAATTTATCTTTTTAAATCTTTTCCAGCCTTTTATTTCTTTTTCTCGATTTATCGCCGCGTAGACGTCGCCGTACATTTCAAAATAAACCAAACATTTCAAATGATATTTCGAAGTAAAATACGAACCAATGCCAAGTTGATGCTCCAATGTTCTTCTGATCAAATCGTTGGAAACGCCGACATAAAGAACTCTTTTTTTATAATTCGACATTATGTAAACATAAAATCGATATTCCCTCCCCATATTATTTATTGTCATCCTGAGCCGCCTCGGCGAAGCCTGCCTGCCGGCAGGCAGGGATCTGATCCTTCCTTGGAGCAAAAATTTATTTTACGAATTTTATAACCAACTTTTTTCTAATAGTAAGTAACAGATCCTTCGGTTCGGCTGATGCCTCACCTCAGGATGACAAAACTGGCGAGAAGTACCAGATCTTTCGGCCAGGGGCCTCAGGATGACAAAACTATATTAATGCGCTCGTATCTCCTAACGGCAGGCCGAGCTCTTTGGCTTTCAGGATGCGGCGCATAATTTTGCCGCTTCTGGTTTTCGGCAACGAATCAACGAAGGCGACGTCTTTCATTACCGCGACCGGACCGATGGTTTTGCGCACGTGCATTTTTAATTCTTCTTTTAGTTTGTCATCACCGGTAAAACCTTTTTTCAAAATGCAGAAAGCTTTGATGACTTCGCCTTTGATTTCGTCAGGCACACCGATCACGCCGCACTCGGCCACGGCCGGATGAGAAACGAAAGCTGATTCCACTTCCGCTGTGCCGATGCGATGGCCGGCGATCTTTAACATATCATCAGTGCGGCCCTGGATGAAGAAATATCCATCCTTATCCTTGAAGCCGATATCGCCAGTGAAGAAAACGCCCTTGATTTCTTTCCAGTATGTTTTCAAATATCTTTCCGGCGCATTGAAAACCGTGCGAATCATCGAGGGCCACGGCGATTTGATCACCAGATAACCGCCACTACCTGCCGGAACTTTTTTCCCTTTCATATCTAAAATATCCGCCTGAATTCCCGGAAACGGCTTGGTCGCGCTACCTGCCTTCAACGGCGTTACCGGCAACGGCGAAATCATATTGCAGCCGGTTTCGGTTTGCCACCAAGTATCGAGTACTGGCCGTTTAGATTTTCCGATATGTTTGAAATACCAAATCCAAGCTTTGGGATTGATCGGCTCGCCGACCGAACCGAGCAAGCGCAAAGTCGGCATCTCGTGTCGGTCCGGCAATTCGTCGCCCAAACTCATCATCGCGCGTATCAAAGTCGGCGCCGTATACAAAATCGTCACTTTATATTTTTCCACCATCGACCAGATGTGATCCTGTTCGGGAAAATCCGGCGTGCCTTCATACATCAAAGTCGTCACGCCCGCCAAGAGCGGCCCATAAATAATGTAAGAGTGGCCGGTGATCCAGCCCGGATCGGCCGTGCACCAGAAAATATCCGTGTCCTTAATATCCCAAATCCATTTCATCGTGCGCAACACGCCGACCGGATAGCCGCCGTGGACATGTACCACGCCTTTCGGTTTGCTCGTCGTGCCGGAAGTATATAAAACAAACGCCGGATCTTCAGCATCCATCGCTTCGCATTTCGCTTCCGTAGATTGGTCCTTTATAAAATCATCGAGCCAAATATCTTTGGTCGGATTGAACGGCGCTTCCTGATTATTATTTTTAGTGACGATCACCTTTTCCACGCTCGGGCAATTTTTTACCGCTTCATCGACGACCGCTTTCAGATTGATCGCTTTGCCGCGGCGCCAGGAACCATCAGCCGTGAAAACGACTTTGGCCTGCGCGTCATTGATCCGGTCTTGCAAAGCCGTGGCCGAATAACCGGCATACACAACCGAGTGCATCGCGCCGATTTTCGCGCAAGCGAGCATCGCGAAAGCGATCTCGGGAATATTCGGCATATAGATCGCGATGCGATCGCCCTTTTTTACGCCGATGCCTTTTAAGGCATTTACTATTTTATTCACCTCGCGGGAAACTTCTTTATAAGTGAAAGCACGAGCGCGGCCGGTTTCATCTTCGCCCATGATCGCGACTTTATCTTCTTTCGGAGTGTTCAGCCAGCGGTCAATCGCATTGTAAGCCAAATTTGTCTGTCCGCCAGTGAACCATTTATAAAACGGCTTGCCGGATTTATCCAAAACTTGCGTCCAAGGCTTGAACCAAACCAAATCTTTCGCCGCTTCTTCCCAAAACTTGAGCGGATCTTTGTCGGCTTCTCGCCGAGCCTTTTCCCAATCCTTAACTACCGCATCTTTAATCAGCGCAGCCGAAGGCTTATAAATTTTCTTGCTTGCTAAAAGAACGTCGGTCAGTTCTCCTCCGGCATTCGTCTTTTTGGCCATTTTCATTGCTTTTTTTGGCATATTATTGACAAAATTAGTAAAATATGATATTATATAAATATTCAAAAATTGTCCATTCAAACCCAACAATAGGAGGATGTATGTCTAAAGTCAATCAAACTTACGAAGTTATTTCAGCAATCCTAGGATCGATTGCGATCAGCGTCGCCTGCTTTGCCCCCGTGCCGATGCCGTTAAAAGTGATCTTTTCATCTATCGGAATTTTTTGCGTGCTTGATGCGATTAATTCGAATTTGACGAACATTATTAATCGCCTACCCGAACCTCCCATAATACAATCCGCCGCCGAAAAATAAACGGCACCAACCTCATCTTAAGCGCCGTCGAGCTCACCTCGAGTTCCCGGCGCTTTTTTTATTCCCCTCCTTGGAGGGGTGGCGCATCAGCGCCGGGGTGGGTTTGGATAATTTTCTTTTATCCAACAATCGATTTCATCCAATACTCCGTCCAAATTATTTTTTACACTGCTATCGGTAAATCTTAAAACTTTCACTCCTAATCGCCCAAGCCGCCTGTCTCTTTCTTCGTCTTGATCAAATTTATATCCATGCGACGCGCCGTCGATTTCGATCGCCAGCATCAGATCGGGTGAGAAAAAATCTACGATATAATCTAAGATCGGTTTTTGGCGATGAAAATCGTAACCTTGTCGCCGACCGCCTTTCAAATGATGCCACAAGATTACTTCCGATAAGATTCCTTGCTTCCGTAATTTTTTCGCCAATTCTACCAATTTTGGATTACACGGCAATATTTTTCTTTTGAACATTTTCCCTCCCCAATTAATATTAATTGAAACCCACCCCGGCCTTCGGCCACCCCTCCCGCGGAGGGGAATATCCCACCCCGCCTCGCCGGGCTCGGCACCCCTCCCAAGGAGGGGAATATTTAAAACTTCTTTCTCAGCTCGCCGATTTCCGCCAGCGATTTTTCAAAGTTGGCTAAATTGCGCGCCACGTCCGGATGGATCTTCTCGCCCTTGAGCATCTCGACTTGCTCGGCGAGCGACGCGATCAGCTTGTCAAAAATTGCCAATTCAGCATCATTGGGCGCAGCCGAATCATAATCCATTTCTTGCAATAATTTATCCAGCTCGCCGGCCTCCACGGAAAGATAGAATAGCGGCACGCCGGTTATCTGCTTTCTAACTAATTTTCCGGCCGCCAAATGCCCAAAGCCGTATTTAATTTTAGTTCCGCCGCTTCTCGCCTTTTTCTTGATTTTTTCTTCCTTCCCCTCGGTCCTGGTCTTTTCATCCATCACCCCTTCTTCATCTTTGCGGCGAACGACTTCATGCCCGGCAACATTTTCCCGAACTTCATCAAAAGCGCAGACTACGTCGCCGGTTTCCTTGTTGACGATGATATTGTCCACGCCGTTTTCATAATCATCGAAAACCGACGAACGCACGACGATGAATTTTTCTTGCAAAACTTTGTGAAAAATCGCCGTCGCCGCCAATTCCAGCAAAGCCGGCTTGCTCAATTCCCTCCTGCCCTCCCAGGCCTCGACGTTTCTTTTCTGATTGTCCGTGCCCGCAATCTTGGCCGAGCCGCTATATAATATTTTTTTCTTATAAACCTTTTCTTCATCGAGCTTGATCTCTTCCTTGCCGAAACCAGCCGGAAATTCCGCCGATCTTTTTCATTGACGCATATTGATACTACCGTCAAGATTTAAAACATTTTCGCCGAATTCGGCATTGGCGCCTTCGGCGATCTCGGCCATCATCCGGCCCAACTTATAGCGAAAATCTTCGGGTTTGTCTTTAATTTTTTCCGGTGCGCTATCCGCCGGTTTTTGCTCATAAAAATTCATGGTGAAAATCAGTTATTTTCCTTTGTTTATTTTCAATAAAATTATACCAATTGCCAGCCAAGCAAGCAACAAATAATTTAAATTAAAATAAGATAGAACAATTCTCGGCCAAATTTCTTCCATCGCGAAAAAAACCAGCAGGGAGGCGGTTAAGAAATAAAACAATTCTTGGATTAAAATTTTTATTCTCATAAATTATTTGGCTGGCAAAATTAGCCAGTTGCCGCCGGTCCAAAAAAACAAGGCCACGCGCGGATTAGTTGCCAAGCCAGGCGAAAGCGAAATCGCCAGCCGGCTGCCGAAGTAACGATCATTGATTCCAGCCTGATCAAACACGAAATTATTTAAAGCCGTGGAATAATCAGCCGAAGAGAAAGTCGGCTGGGCCAGGATTACTTTGGCCGCTTTGACATTATAATAATTATAATCGCTCTGATTGATTTTCTCCACGGCAAATTTCTGCCCGGTTTCATAAGCGCTGCGGCTGAATGGCGCAAGTATTATCGGCGGTTCGGCCAGATAAAATTTTACCGCTTCCGCGAAACCGTTGCGGAAGATCGGCGCGCCGTGGAAATTATCCGGCAGGCCGAAAAATAAAACTCCTTGATAATTCCCCTGCTTCATTGCCGTTACGGCGCCTTGCAAGGCTTGTTTGGCTGCCGCCCCGGCTTGCTCAAACCGCCAATTTTTTACGATCAGCTGGTCGGCCAAACCAACCGCGATAAAAAAAATTATTATGAAATAGATTATTCGCAAAGATAATTTATTTTTTATTTTTTTCCCAACGGCAACGATTCCGGCCGCCAGCAAGACCGCGAAAAAAAGCGAAGGCAGATAACCGTAGCGCTCGCCTTCCTCGCTAAAATAAGTCTTGGTCAAATTAATGCCCAGACTGGCCACCGGAACCAAACTGACCAAAAGCGACAAGAAAACCAGCCACGGCCAGGCGGACCACTTTTTTTTCACGGTTAAGCCGATCAAAACGGCCAAGAGTAAAATAAAAATTATTAAAATGATTGCGGCATGATTATTCAGCCAAAGCGAAACAATCGTCCGCAGCTTATCGCTTAAAACAAAACTGGTGATGATGTCAAAATAAGCCGCGGCGGTCTTAGCCAAACCAAAATGCAAATTCTGGTCGCCGCCGTAATAACCAAAAAACAAACCGATCGCCCGATAGCGCAGCCAGAAATATCCGGCCAGAATTATAAAATATGGAATGACCAATAAAATTTTCATCGCTTTAACGTCAGATCGATTCTGCCACCAATAATAAATTACAAATATTGAAACAATAAACGGCAGCGACATGGCCATTTCTTTGGTAAATAAAGCAGCCAGAAAAAATATTAGTGAAAAGTCATAAAGCCAATATTTGGCGCGAGAATATTTTAAACAAAAAAGCAGTGACAGCAGACTTGCCAAATAAAAAAAAGTACAGAGCGGATCGGCAACGGCGGCCAGCCAAGCCACGGCTTCGGCGTGATTGGGCAAAAGCGCGAAAAGGGCCGTGCTCGCCGTTGCCAAAATAAAACGGTCTGTCTTTTCTTTTGGCCAGAAAAAATTATTAATAATAAAATATAGCAAAACGACGTTAGCCGAGTGAAAAAAAATTTGAAGAAGATGATAGTAAAAATAATTCAGCTGGAAAAAATGATGGCAAAACGCCCAAAACCAAACTACCAGCGGCCGATAAGATCCGCCCGCGTGCGTACCGACATAATTGGTGAAAAAATAGCGCCAAAGCGGCTGATGCGGCCCGGCGACTTGGGTTAAAAAATCCCAATCATCGGAAAGAAAAAAATTATGCAAATTAAATAAAAACGGCAAAACCGCCAGGATAAATAAAATTATCGGCACGAAATTCTCTTTCTTCTTTAAAAAATTTACCATATGCCTTGTCATTCCGACCGGAGCGAAGCGGAGCGGAGGAATCGCTTAAACTATGTTAAAAATTTTCCAAGGGATCCCTCGACTACGGCCGAGACGGCCTTCGCTCGGGATGACAAATAATACTATTTTAAAATTTTAAAATTTTTTGCCACAGCGAAGTTCCGGTCAAATCAACTTTGATTTCTTTGATCCGAACTTTATCATTAACTTGATCATCAGCCGAAAGTCCGGGCGCGGAAATCAAAAAATAATACTTGTTCCACATCCGGAAAGCGTTGCTTAAATCAAAATCGGCTTGCGCGACCAGCCAATCCCCTTGCTTAACGGGCGGAGTATAGCGCGCCAAGACATAATCCACCCCTTCGCTATCGGCGTTAAAATTCGCGTCGACTGCCTTGACGCGCGGATCGATCATTTGCTCGGCCGAGAGAGAAAAAAGCCCGTCGCCGGAAAGATCCAAGCCATCATTAGGTAAAATAATTTCACTGCCCGAGAGCGGCAGATCGTTAACCGCAAAAATTTTATAAGCTTGAGTAATATTAATTTCTTCGCTCGAAGACGAAATTCCGCCGCCTTTGATAATTTTTATTTTTCCCAGCTTATCAGGATGCGCCGTTTGCACCGAGAGCGTTCGCCCGTCAGTGAAAAAATTCCGACCGCAAGAAACTTCGGACACTTCGACTTCGCTCAGTGCAAGCGCGTCGGCCAGCGGGAGCGTGTTGATAAAGGCCATCTTGCTTTGCCCGGTCGTGATCGTTCTGGTGACAATGTCGCCGTTGGCGCGCACCACGATTTTATAAGCGCCTTCGGGCAAATTGGCGAGATCTAATTTCAAATGACGCCACGGTTTTTGCGCGCCGCTGTCGACCGCGATCCCATCATCGTCAAGATGTTCGCTATCAATCAATTTATCGCGGTAATAAACATAAACATCAATCGGATCAGCATCCAAATTTTTATTCAAATCCTGGAAAACAAAATCATCGAATAAATTTTCATTCTTGATGTAAGTGTAAAATTGATAAGCGCCGACGAGCGGCCGGCACATCGTCGAAGTGGCGCGCTGCGGCTGATAATTTGGCAAAAGATAATCAATCTTCAAATCATAATTATAAAGAGATATTTTGTCCGCGGCCGGAGGATTTTTTATAAAATCGCCAATGGAATTGAATTTTTTATTTCGCTGCAACAAAATCAAATTGTCCCCTCCTGCGGAGGGGTGGCCGAAGGCCGGGGAGGGTTCTTCGATCACATTCCAATTTTTCATCAGCTCTTCCAGCTTGCCGTTATATAGCGGCTGCAAATCATATTGCCAAGTGCGGCCATCTTTGGAAACTCCGACTTCGACAATCGGCAAATTTGGATCAACTTGAAATTTTATCGTCAATTTTGCCTGATTGAACGGCCGCGATGTGCGCAAAGAAAAATAAGCCGGATCGCCGATAACGTCTTGCGTTCCGTCTTTTTCGGCGATAATTCTTTCCTTCGGCGTCAGCTGGCTGATGAAATCATTAAAACCTTTGAAATTTGTCGAGTAAGTTATTTTTCCCGAAGGAATTATGGCCAGCCAGACCAGCACAAAAACGGCCACAGCGAGTATGGTTATCCAGGCTATTCTTAATTTAAGGCGAAAAGGCAGCATGACAGGTATCATGTATCAGGTAGCATGGATATAGAAGATATCAGGCAGCATGAATATGCTACTTGCTACCTGTTACGTGCTACCTGATATAAAATTATACCTTTTCCTTCTCAACTTGCCTATTGACAAATCGTCGCTAAAATTTCCAGTATGAGAACGGCAAGCTGGCGGAAATTTGGGCGACCGCGATCAGATATTTTACCAAAATATCCGCGGGCAGAAAAAAATATATCGCGCCGGCGGGAAAAATTAAAGTCAGGGCCATGGCGATAAAGGCGGTAATCATAATAAATGGCGCGGACCAAAGCGCGAACAAGTTGGCGAGCGGCGCGACCAGAGAAATCTGGTGAAAGCCGAAAATCAAAATCGGCGCGGTAAAAACTTGCGCCGCTAATGTCAAAGCAAAAGTCTGACGGATAATCTTTATGATTTTATTTTCTTTTGTCGCCAAACCAGCTTGCCCAGCGAAGCCCAGCCCCTCGCGAGGGGCTGGGCGAAGTTGGGCCAGCCACTTATCAAAAACCGGGTACAAATAAATCATTCCCAGCACCGCCAAAAAAGATAGTTGAAATCCGGCATCGGCGATGACCAGCATGGGATTAAATAAAAGCATGCCGGCGCCGGCCAGTGCCAAAGTATAATCGAGACGAGCCAGCCGGCCAAGATACATCGCCAATAAAACTAAAAATCCCATAATGCCGGCTCGAACCGCCGAAGCCGGCGAACCGACCATGGCGACATAAAAAATTATCACTGGCACGCAAAACCAAAAAGCATGGCGGCGATTCAGGCCGAAAAATAACAGACAGAAAAAGACAATGCCGATCAACTCGCTGATGTGCGAACCGGAAATGGCGACAATATGCGCCAGGCCGCTTTGGCGGAAAGATAAATTCAAATCATCCGGTACGGTCGGATCATTCAATAAAAATGCTTTGAGCAAACCGGCTTCCGGTTCGGTCAAGCCGTTATCGATCGTCGCGCTTAATTTTTCCCGCACAAAAAATATTCCGCCCCACAGCCAGTTAAACCGCGTCAATTTTTTCTTTTCCGCCAACACCGGCGGCGATAAAAATTTATCCGATAAAATTTCTATTTTAGGAAAACTGCAAGTCGAGTAAATTCCTTGCGCGGCTAAATATTTTTCATAATCGAAATCAGCGAACGGTTGCGGCCTCTCTAATTTGCAAGTGATTCGCAAGATGTCGCCGTAATTGTATTGTGGATAAAGCGAGGTTATCACCAAGACTTTGCCCCCAACTTCGCTCGGTCGCTCGCGAGCGACCGAGCTTCGCGGGGCAAGCTCTTCCAATTCCAGACTTTTTACTTCTAACTTCTGACTTTTGCCCTTAGTTGTCGGTTCGGCGGAGACGACGCCGATGAATTCGGTTTTATTCCCGTTGTAATAAAAAATTTTATCCGGTGAATTTACCGGCAAACTGACGGCAAAACGCCAGGTGCCGAAAAACAAAAAAGCCGCCCAGAGTAAAATGGCGCGCCTGCCCCGCCCGCCTTGAGCCCCGTCAAAGGGAGCTCTGTGGTGGGGGACGTTTTTCTTTCGCCAAAACCAGGCAGAGAGGATCAGAAAAATTACGCTGGCCGTAAAATAATAAAGGTCGAAAAACATTAGTTCTTTCGGCAAAAACGAAGCAATAACGATGCCTCCGGCAAAAAACCAGCAGGCGATGAAAATAACCACCCTCCTTTTCATGGTTGACAAAATTTATTCTTTATGATAATGTATGTAAAAAGTTCTTTTAAACCTTAACCGGGAGCGTTTACATGGCCACCGCAATTATCACCTGGTCCGTGGTATCAATCGTAATAATTATAATTTTGTCATGCTATTTGTTTCCGACTGCCATCCGCATCAATAAGGCCAAAAAGGGGGTGATCATTCACCTCTCCGCTGAAGACAAAGCGGGAAAAATTATCTTCGATAAAAAAATTATGTTCCTTATTTACCGTTATCCGTGTATAGCGGATATTGCCAAATTCTTAGTCGTCACCAACGACGAGCAATGCCCCAGCCATTCTTTCGCCTTCATTCCCGGCTTAGTCGCCATTACCGTTGCCACAACCACAACAATTCCCGGCGCGATAGAAATAAGAGAGCACGCCGATCGAAGGAATTTTATGGAGCCCATGACGCCCATCAGGTTCGAGGGGAAAAATCTTTTGAAAATAAGGTAACAAATCTTGGCAGCAATCATGGTTTACCGATTGCTGCTTTTTTGTTTTTCAAAATAATCAATGATAAAATTTTTACTTTTTACTCCCCTGTTTTAAATAAGCTTCAATGAATAAATCAATGTCGCCATCCAAAACATTTTTAATGTCCGATGTTTCCGCTTCGGTGCGATGATCTTTGACCATCTGATACGGT
>DATJQC010000112.1:0-2719 GCA_035506055.1 Candidatus Nanoarchaeia archaeon
AAAAAAATGTACACACTAAGAACAAGAATAAAAAATGATATTGTCTGCGAGTTCGTTGCGAATCCCCTCTATCAAGAGGGGTGGACGGCCGCCTCGGCCGGACGGGGTGTGTGAAAGTTGGTTTATAGAAAAAAATTTAAATATGCAAGGAGGGGAAAAGCAAAAAATAATAATCAGGTATAATCCGAAATTAAAACAGCTGGCCAGCAATTTAAGGAAGAACGGCACTTTGGCTGAAGTTCTTCTATGGAAAGAGTTGAAGGGCGGAAAAATCCAGGGGTATGATTTTCACCGGCAGAAGCCGATTGGAAATTATATCGTTGACTTTTTTTGTCCGGAGTTGCGGCTGGCGATAGAAATCGACGGCTGCACCCATGGATATAAAGAAGTCGAGGATGAAAATCGCCAGAAAGAACTGGAAAAATTGGGAATAATTTTTTTGCGGTTCACGGATAGCAATGTTAAAAAAGCTTGCTGGGCAGTGGTTGAAGAAATAAAAAATTGGATTGAGAAAAATAAATAACACACTCTGTCCGCCAGGGGCGACCACCTCCACCTCGGCGAGCCTCAGCGAGACAGGCCTCTTTTTAGAGGGTATTACACACCCCGCCTCGCCGGGCTCGGCACCCCTCTCGAGAGGGGACTTCGCGACGAAAAAATTGGCGCGGTATTAAATATTTTTCACGAGGGAAATCAATTTTATGCATACTTTGCGAACGCGGATTAAGAAGGATATTGTCTGCGAGTTTGTCGCCCCAAAGAAAAGATCGAATAAGGTGGTGATCGTTTGCGGCGGCATGCCGGGTTATCCGTTGAGCAAGGAAATACTTTTTTGGCTCTCACGGCGCGGCTATTGGGCGTTCTTGCCCAGATATCGCGGGACTTGGGAAAGCGGCGGAAAGTTTTTGCGAGTGTCGCCGCACCAGGACGTTTTGGATATTATCGAAGTATTGCCTAAAGGTTTTAAAGATTTGTGGAGCGGAAAAATTTTGAAAATTAAGAATCCGAAAGTTTATTTGATCGGTTCCAGCTTTGGCGGCTCCGCGGCAATCCTCGCCTCACAGAGTTCGAAAGTGAAAAAAACCGTGGCGTTTTCGCCGGTGGTTGATTGGCGCGAAGAAGTGCATAGCGAAACCGAACCGATGCCCTGGCTGGAAAAATTCACCCGCGCGGCATTCGGCGAAGGCTATCGCTTCGATCACTCCGACTGGAAAAAATTAGAGCAGGGGAAAATCTATAATCCGGCCTCGGCCATAAAAAAATTGGACGCCAAGAAGATTTTTATAATCCACGCTAACGACGACAAAGTCGTCTATACGCCGTCGGTGAAAAAGTTCGTCAACGATCTTGGCTGCCAGTTCCTCTATTTGAAAAAGGGCGGGCATCTGTCGGCGCGCAACGCGATGAAGCCGCAATTCTGGCGAAAGATAAAAAAGTTTTTCCAATAAAAATAAAGCAAAAGATGCCTTACATTTTTATCGATGAAAGCGGACAATTTTCCAAAAATCACGGCGGCGGATATTTTATTGTCGGATCATTTTCCGTCGGCAATCCGAGGCGGACGGAAAAAGGCTTCCGTTCCTGGCAGAGAAGCAGATTTCCGAGAAAATTCAGGCATCAGCCGGAAATAAAATTTTGCGATGTGAAAATTGAAGATAGCTTGAGACTAAGAACGCTTAATCATATCGCCAAGTTGGATGTCAGGATAAATTATTCTTATCTTTTGAAAAAGAATATTCCGGAAGAATATTGGAAAAAGGATAAATTGCAGAGCGGGCATCTTTATGCCAATGTCATCGGTGAAATTTTAGAAATGTATTTGCCGACCGCCGATAAGGAATTCCGGGTTTTTTGCGATGAGAGGCATTTGAAAAATTTAACCAAATCGCAATTTGCAGAGCTGTTGAAAAACAGATTAGCGCCAAAATTGTTAAGCGGTTCAATTATTCAAATAGAAATGATCGATTCTAAGAAAAATGCTAACATCCAGATAGCCGATTGGATTTCCGGCGCGCTGGCTTGGTATTTGGAAAATAAACCGCTGGGCAAAGAATGTTTCGTATCTTTGAAAAATAATATTATCAGTAGTAAAGAATTATTCGAAGGCCATTGGGAAAATAAATACAAAAAATCCCAATCCTGAAACGGATTGAGATATTTTGGCAGAAGCAGCGTCTTTGGAAATGGTTTATCCTCGGCTTAAGTCTCGGATGCTCCGAGGGAACACCAAGGCATTTCAAAAGCTATTATTGCGTACTTCTATTAGAAGTATATGACCATTGACAGTTATTGTCAATAGTGGCAAATAAAGTAATTTTTGGTTCTGGCGCAGCGCTAAAATATGCTATTTTGAACATTAAACCGGAAATAAAAAAAGTCTTCCATGAGGGAGACTTGGAAACGCGATAAAAAACTTTTTTTACAATGATACTTGTCCGCGGTTTTATGAATTTAACCGCGGGAGGACCAAAGCCCTCACAAATATCATCTGTTTCGATAATAACACTTATTGCCATAAAAAGCAATAGTTACGAATCAAACGATGCAAAATGTAACCATAAGCTAATTAATTTTTGGGTAAAGCTATGGTTACCAAGCCTATGAGTCTGCCAGCAAGGCGAGAGTATCTTAAACAGCAGAAAGCGCGCTATCTCAAGGCCGCCAAGCCGGAGAAGTCGCTCATGCTCCGGGAGTTCTGCCAGAACACCGGCTACAACAA
>DATJQC010000113.1:0-3634 GCA_035506055.1 Candidatus Nanoarchaeia archaeon
GAGGCTCAAAACGGTCCATTTTCTTCATTATTTCCGATTTGACCATATCCGGTACGATTACCGGAATGAAAGGTTTGGCGGAAGGATTGCCGGTTTTTTTAGCAATTTTTTTAATTATTTTTTCGTCAGTAAGAGTGTCGATGACAAAATTAATTAAAGCGAATTGCAATAGGGCCGCGCCGCCAAAAAGATAATCAAATCTCGCGCCGGAAATTTTCGCGGCTTTTTCCGTGTCGATTATGCCGAGAGCGGTTCCTAATTCCATATGATCCTTGGCCTTGAAATCAAAGACCGGCGGCTCCCCTACTTTCCGCAAAACCACATTGCCGGATTCGTCCGGGCCGATCGGCGTATCGTCAGCTGGAATATTGGGAATTAAATATAAATTTTTCTGATATTCTTCTTCGACGATCGCTAATTCTTTTTCCTGGACGGCGATTTCTTCTTTTAGTCTTTTGCCCATTTCAATCTTTTCCGCTGTTGGCCGTCCCCCTTCCCTGCCCTCCGTAGCTCCGTTTTTCGGAGCGAAGGAGGATTTTTTGCCCGCTTCGGCCAGTTCATTCCTTTTGGCCCGGTTGGCATCGATTTGCCCTAAAAGTTCCCGACGTTTTTCGTCAAGCTCGAAAAGTTTTGCCAGATTGGCATGGGATTTTTTATTTTTGATTGCGGCTTCTACCTTTTCTCTATTTTCCCGGATGAATTTGATATCAAGCATAGTATAAATTAAAAATGAAAAATTATTTAATTTTAGCGTTTTGGCCGTATAAAAAATTTGTTCAGCCGATTTTTTTCAAATCACCGTTGATTATTATCGGAAACATGCCGAGGATCTCTTCTTTATAGGAAATTTCCGGCAACGGTTGAAGCAGATAAATCGGTTTGTTTTGATAAAAAGCCAGCCCCATTTCCATCAAAGTATTGCCGCCGATGTAATTGGCAATGCCTTTCTTGTCGTAATTGAGTACTATTATCGCTTCGCACCAATCAATTTTTTCAAAATGTTCCCTGATCCCTTGTTTTTTTATCTCCCAGATTCTTCGGTCATCATTTTTCGCCGCGTGGCGGATATCATAAAATTCACGCGACGAAATTATTCCGCTGTCACCATATGATCTCTCGGCGGGAGGTATTTTTACAGCGTGCCCAAAATCAGTTAATTTTTTTTGCACGTCCAGCATCTGGTCGTAAAAAGCAATACTGCCGCAGATGGTTATTTTCATAGATAGCTCAATTTTTTAAACCAATATCGATACGCTTCTTCTAATTTTATTTTCTTTAATTCCACAAGCTCAACCCACTTGATATTCTTAACTTCCGATTCTTCTTTGATCAATTCGCCCGACCACTCCAAGACTTCATAGAGATACCAGTCATGGCCGACCACTCCCCCGCTGCACCTATTCCAATCAAGCATTTCATGAAAAATCAATTTGGATTTTATCACGTTAAGGCCGACTTCTTCTTTGACTTCGCGCATCATCGCCATTTTCGGGTCTTCGCCCGGATTAATATGACCGGCAGGTCCGGCCCAGCCGAAGGGCGCGAATTTCCGCTCAATCATTAAGATTTTACCGTCTTTATCTTTAATTATTGCGCCGGCCGACTGATGCATATAGTGTGTTACGCGTTACCTGCCTGCCGGCAGGCAGGTGAGCTATGTGTTACGCGATTTCGGTTTCATTAGCGGGAATAATTGGCATTCCCTGGCCGGTTTATCCGCCAAAAAAGCAAATAGCCTTTCGCTCATCCCGAAACCGCAGGTCGGCGGCATGCCGTGCTCCAGAGCTTCGACGAATTCATGATCGAACATCTGCGCTTCCTCGTCGCCGGCTTCGCGCAATTTCTGCTGGGCGGCGAATCTGGCGGCTTGATCAAGCGGATCATTCAGTTCGCTGTAGCCGTTGCCTAATTCGCTGCCGGCGATGATCGGCTGGAATCTTTCGGTCAATTCCGGGCGTTCCGGATCGGCTTTGGCCAGCGGAGAAACTACTTTTGGCACGCCGACTAAAAATCCCGGGCCGGCCAGTTGCTTGCGGCAGTATTTCCAAAGATTATCGATCGCCCGCGTGACATTAAAGCCCTTTTCATCGAATTCCACGTTCAATTCATTCAGTTTGGTTTTGATATCCCGCTCCGAGCAATTCAAGACATCGATGCCGGTATATTTTTTGACGGTTTCCTGATAATCATATCTTTCCCAATCTTTTCCTAAGTCGACTTCAAAGCCGCGGATCTTGAATTTCAAAGTCCCGAAAACTTTTTTGGCGATTTCTCGGTATAATTCTTCGACCAGTTCCATGCCATCCTCGTGATTGGCATAAGCCCAGTAAAATTCCAGCTGCGTGTAATCCTGCAGATGTTCGGCGTCCATTCCTTCGTTGCGGAATTGCCGGCCGATCTCGAAAGTTTTTTCAAATCCGGCGACCATCAATCGCTTCTGCCATAATTCGCCGGTGGAAATCCGCAAAAAAACATCAAGATCGAGAGCGTTATGATGAGTAACGAACGGCCGGGCATCGGCGCCGCCGGTGGAGGTTTCCAGAATCGGCGTTTCCACTTCGATAAAGCCGCGTTCGGCTAAAAATTTCCTGACCGTATCCCAAAATTTGGATTTTTTAATGAATAATTCCTTGGTTTCCGGATTCGCCAGAATATCCAAGTAGCGCAAGCGCAATCGTTCGTCTTCGTCTTTGAGCCCGTGCCATTTTTCCGGCAATGGAAGAAGCGCTTTGGCTAAAATTTTCCAACCGGCAACCATTAAACTTTTTTCGCCCTTGTGTGTGACAAAACAAGTTCCCGAGGCTTCGATAAAATCGCCCATATCGATTAATTTGGCGAATTTTTTGAATTCGTCGGCGCCCAAATCTTTTTTGGATAAAGCCAGCTGAATTTTTCCCGTGCCATCGTATAGTTCGACAAAAGTGAGATTGCCGAACTCGCGCTTGATCATGATTCGGCCGGCCAGGATTATTTTTTCCTTGGCCGCTTCCAAATCGCCGAAGTTTTCCAATGTTTGGATAATCGAATGGGTGCGCGCCGAATTTTCCGGAAAAGGATTAATGCCGCTTTTTTTCAGCTCCGCGAGTTTTTTCAGCCGATCATCGCGTTCGCCTCCGGAATGGATTTCACCGGCTTGTTTTTCGTTTGACATATAAACAAAAAATCTTCCTCCTCATTAAAGAGGAATTAGCTAATATTTATATACTTATTTTAATTCATTTATAGTTCGTTGTCAAAATAATTTGTCGATTTGTTCGTTGTATTCGCGTAAAATTCGTTGTATTCCCGTTATATTTCACACTTCAAGTTTAGATTTATTGAGAAAATAAAAGCCCTCGGAAGAAGAATAGGGCCGAGGGCAAGATAAAAAAATGAGAAAAAGGAACAGGAAGGATGGAGTAGAAAGAGAAAAATAATTGATTGAGGGGGCGGAAAGGAAAAAAACAGAAGAAATGAAAATAAAGGAATAAAATGAATAAGGGATTGGCGAGAGGATTGAATGTGGCGGGGCGATCATAATGTCAATCAATTAAATTTAAAAGAGCCGATGTTTTTTTAAGGATGATTTTTTGAGCGCTGGTCGATTGAACTGTTTTTTATTCTGACGGTTCGCGTCAGCTTGAAAAAAAACAGG
>DATJQC010000114.1:0-17254 GCA_035506055.1 Candidatus Nanoarchaeia archaeon
CTCGTTACGATCGGCTATTATCTGCTGGTCGTCGTGCCGCTATATTTCCTCAAGATCATCCATCTCCACATCCCTCGTTATGAAACTTTCTGCGGCTGCGGCATCGATAAAATGTCGGTGGGCATCGCCGCGGGAAGCATCGCATTTCTCGCCGGCGTTTTGCTTTATGAATATTTCAAAAAAAAGAATGATGGCCGTGCCCATTTTCCGTTTGAAAAAGTCGTTTTTCCGATTACGCCGTTGATAATTTTGAGTATTATCTTTTATTATTTGACTAAATAGTGTAAAAAACTGACGTTTATAATACGAATTCTACGAATTGTACGCGAATACTACAAACTCCGCGAACCGAATTAAATTCGTTAAATTATTCGCTGTATTCGCGAAAAATTCGTAGTATTCGCATCATGTTTTATGAACAACAATAACCCCATCAAAACGCTCAACGAATTTATCGAGAAAGCCGATCAGATGAAAAAACAGGAAAAGATGGATTTATCTTCCGACGAAGATCTCTCAATCGCGATCATGAATCTGGTTTCGATCGAGGAACATTTTTTCTTCACCGGCGCTAAAACCGGCAAACCGGAATATTTTGACCTGCTTCAGGAAGTCCGCAAGATGCGCGGCGATCTTTTG
Organism: Candidatus Nanoarchaeia archaeon; assembly: GCA_035506055.1. Lineage (GTDB taxonomy): Bacteria > Patescibacteriota > Patescibacteriia > Patescibacteriales > WJLG01 > JAQTUZ01. The sequence goes on from DATJQC010000114.1 coordinate 640, forward strand.
CGGAAAATCGTCAAAAATCCCGAAGGCGAGGAATGGTGCATTTCCAAACATTTATTAGCCGCCTCAATGCGCCTGATGGAAGTCGGCACTAAACAGCAAGGCATGGGCCGAAAAGAAGATGCTCAAGATTTGTTTAAAAAATCTTTTGAGCTCTACTCGCTTTTTTGGGGAATAAATATGAAAGTGATCAATGTCGGCGATATCAAAAAAATCGACGACAATGCTTTGAATAAATCCGACACCGAAAAAAAAGGCTTTATGGGCAAGCTGGGCGAGCTGGTAAAAAAAGTCATCGACTGTTGCATTGAATAATTTTTTTTAGAAATTTAAAAGTCCGCCTTCAACCGAAGACGGACTTTTTGTTAAAATCAGACTCTCATCAGGGCGACAATGGCCTGGCCGATGCGCAAGCTATCGATGCCTTTTAATTCCCAGGCGCCGCAATTTTCCGGCGAGTCAGCGCCGCCCGGAAAAATGATCCGCAAATCCCAAGGATCATCCTTCTTGCAATCATAGTTACGGGAAAGGTAATACCCGTCAAATTCCTCCTTATTGTAAGCATAGTTGCTACCTTTGATCTCCCAGGAAAATTCATCGAGGTAGCGCCTTTCCTTGCCGACAAAGATTTTTTTGGCTGGGGCGATTTTGTAAGGGATAAAATCTTTTTCCTCGGACTCGATCAGCTCGGCGATCGCCCTGGCCGCGACGCTGGTATAAACCATGGCCAGCTCGAAATGGCTTCGGCCGGCAATATTGATCCGGCGATTCCTTTTGCCGGAGTAGATTTTTAAGTACCAGACCGTTACCTCATTCTTGTTTTTCGGCGCTTCCCGCTCGACCTTATAAAAGTAGGGCTGGCCGGCAATTTTGGCGCGCCAGCCGGAAGCCGCCCTCTGCCACTCCAGCTTTGGCGCCAGCCGGGTCTTGCCCACGATTATCCAATAACTCAACTTCATAATTCCTCCTCGGTAAAGAACGTTTTGCCTTGATATTATTATTGTTGGTTAAATATGTCAACTACAAAACAGCTCCTCGCTATTTTTTAATTTTTTAAAAATAGCAAGGAGCTGTTTTGTATTACCTAAACAAATATTTAATCCGGTAAAGAATAAGCTGGTTGAGCATGAATTCCCGGCGAAAGATTTGCTTGTTTTTTATTCTGTTGTTGAAATAAGGTAGGCCGATTATTAAATTTTTTGATTCTATTCATTATTATTTGGTGATAATCTTTATTTATTTCAAATCCGACATATTGCCGATTATTCGCCAGACAAGCGACAGCGGTCGTGCCCGTTCCCATAAACGGATCAAGGACTACGCCATTTTCAGGACAGCTGGCTTTTACCATGCGCTCGATTATTTCCAAAGGTTTTTGTGTGGGATGATTTTCTCTTTCCGGGTCTTGCGCGTGCAGGCGGGAAGTGCTCCATAAATCCTTGGGGTTATAACCCATTTCCAGCCACTTTTTGCCGACAAAAATCGATCTGGTTCTGGCTTTTTTCGTTTCCTCATCATAAGGAATTCTGATGCTGTCGATGTCGAAATGATAATCATTGCTTTTCACGAAAAAACCGATATTATCGTGAACGGAAGAAAATTTTCTGGTCGAGCCGCCCATGCTCGGGACTCTCCTGTCCCAAATTATTTCGTTGACCATCCTTAATTTCTTTTTCAAATAAACAAAAATTTCCGGGGAATATTGCCAGCTCAAAAAAATATAAAAACTGCCGGTTTTTTTTAATTTCGGCAAAACCGCATCAATCCATCGATATGTCCAAGCAAGATAATCTGCCGCCGATTTTTGGTCGGAATCATTCCCATAATCTTTTCCCAGACAATAGGGAGGATCAGTCAAAATTAAATCAACCGAATCATCGGCTATCTTTTCTATTCCCGATAAAACATCTTCGTTGAAAATTTTATTCATGGTTTAATTCTATTTTAAAACAATACTTTTTGAATTTTTCTTCAGCAACTTTAAAAATTCTTCCCGCGACCGTTTAATTTTATCATGCTTATATGCCGCTTGTATTTTATCGTTTCTCGGATTAACATAAATCGGCAAAAATTGCGGCGAAAAAATTTCCAAATAATCCTTAATGAAGCTGATTTTTATATTTTCAAATTTAATGCCGAAGCAAGCGTAAATAAGATTATAATTTTTATTGGCGCTATATTGGAAATAAAGTTTTTCTACCGCGGAAATATCATTTTTATTTTCTTTTCCTTCGATATTATGAATTTTTACATTGATGAAATAACTTTTTCCTTTGGCGATTATTTCGCAATCATGCAGGCAGGTATCGGGAAAATCAAAATTAACTTCATCAAGGCCGAGTTTCTTGGCATTATATTTGGTTTGCTGGGTGATAACTTGTTCGACCAGCCAGCTTACCGATCTGGTATGCGCTTTCAAACCGTAAGGCAAAATTTTACTGTCGGTAATATTAAAACTCGGCAATATCGTTAAAAGTTTCGCGTATATGCTTTTGACGAATTCTAAATCCCGATTGATTCCATTTATTTCATTTTTCATAGTAATTTTAGCAAAATCTATACTATTCCGCTTATACATATATTATAGCAAATTTTTATAAATAAATCATTAATTTTTTCAACAAAAAAAACAGCCGAAAAATGGCTGATTTTTTAGTGAATTTTATTTTAGATAAATCTTTGGAACCGGTCATGCGAAGCGCCGCAGATCGGGCAGACTTCGGGAGCATCAGCGCGGGCGCAGATATAGCCGCAGACAGAACAGCGCATAATAGGATAAGGGAGTTTATTGATGTCTTTGGGTTGATTTTGTTCGTCCATATATTTTTGCTTATTAATTAATCTGGTTTCTTTGTTCGGCCGGCGCTCCGGGATCGGCTTGGTCGGCGTTTTATCTTGAAATATTTTTTTAGAAACATACAAACCGCAATAGCAGACGCCGTATTGTAATAAGTCCGGATCGCGGTAATCGCACGGGCAGATCACGTCCAAATCTCCTTCGCGGCTGCCGGAAGTAAGGCGGCAGGGGCACAACTGATGGCCGTAGCGTTTTTCATTTTTCAACAAAGCCTCGCACAAGCTCTTGGCGATTTTTTCATTATGGTTTAAAAAATAACCCCGCCCTGCGCCTTGAATGGTCAGTTTATTGAATAGGTCCTCTGTCTCTTTTGGCGGAATGACAATTTTTTCCATATTCTCTTTTGTCATCCCGAGCCCTGCCGAGGGATCCCTTTTTGCTGAATAATGAGTAAAAGGGATTCCTCCGCTCGCGCGCGGCGCGCTCGGTCGGAATGACAAATTTATTTTAAGCAGCTAATTTTTTTAATTCTTCTTCGTTATAGCCGATGATCACTCGTTTGCCATCATCGATTACGATTACCGGAAAAGATTGATCGGGATTATATTTGGAAACTACTTCGTAAGCTTCGTCCTGATCCTTGCCTTCCAGAAGATCCACGGTCAGATGGCCGTAACTGATTCCCAATTCGTCCAAAAGCTCCTTGGCTTTTTCACACCACATGCAAGTGCTTAAACCGTAAAGCATGATTTTATTCTTGGTTGGTTTTCCTTTTACCGTTTCGATGTGTGATTGATAAGACATAACGTTTAAAATTACAAATTACAAATTAATAATTACAAATTTTTATTTATTATTGCAAGTTATTTGAATTTTACTTAGAATCCGGCATATTTCTTCGCAGTCTCTTATTATAGAATCGGCAAAAGCTTTTTCCAAAAATTGTCCATCTCTCAATAATCTCAACCAATATCGGGTTTCCCGAGCTTCTTTGTAAGCGATACCAATTTTTGAAACAAAATCTTTATAGCTTTGTCCGCCAACCGCTTCTTCAACATTAGCGCCAATAGACGTCCCGCTGCGCAATGCTTGTTTTGACAGAATATATTCCCTCTTAACTTCGGTTAAATATTTATATAGCTTTATTGTCCTTAACAAAAAATTATAACTTTTTTCTAAAATTAAATTATCCTCCTTCATTTGTCTTTTGTAATTTTTAATTTGTAATTTATGTCTAAATGCGCTACCTGTAATTCTAACTTATTTCAAGCGCCTGTCAACCGCGATCAATACGGCTTATTGAGGTCGCCAGTATTGCTGTAGCCGCGGCTTTCCCAATAACCCTGATAACTCGGATTGTCGGATAATTCGATTTTGGTCACCCACTTGATCCATTTATAACCCCATTTGTCCTCGGCGACCAACTGAAACGGAAAACCGCGTTCCGGCGGCATGGTCGCGCCGTTCATTTTATAGGCAAGTATGATATCGTTATCGTAAAAATATTTTAAAGGGAACGAGGTCGTGTAGCCGTCGGCGGCGTAAAAAATTACCGTATTGGCCGAAGATTTCGGCTTGGCCTGATTGATCAAATCCCTCACCAAGACTCCTTGCCAGAGAATTTTCACATTCCAGCCCTCGACGCAAAAAAGCGTCACGACTTTTTGATAATTTTTTAAATTTTTCACCTGGTCATAGGTAAAACTTTGCGGCGCATCAACCAACCCGGTAACGTCAAGATGGTAAGCGCTGATATCGACATGCTGGACGCCCTTGATCGAATTCTCGCGAAAATCATTGACCGAGCCGAGTTTCTCGCCGTTATAATCTTTGATCTCGACGTTATCCAATTTAATCGGCTGGATAAAACTGCAGCCGGCGCCAGCAGTCAGCAAAAAAATAAACACGAAAATTAAAGCGAAAAATTTTTTAGGCATAATTATTTTTTCGTAAAAATATTTTTTGTTTGCTCGGCATACCAGCGGCGATGCAGCCAAAGATGAATCAAGATCAAAACCGCCAAAACCGCGCCGCTCCAATCGTGCAGATAACTGATCGTCCGCCAGGGCAAAGGATAATTATACAGTCCCAAAATAATTTGCAGTTCGGGAAATTTCAACAGACCGGTTGCCGCCAGAGAAATAAAGCTTAGCGCCAGCAAAATATTTAAAAGATAGCGAAACATAAATTTGTTTTTTAAATTTATTCTCCTCTTTATTATAAACTGAAGCGGATTTTTCGGCAATTGACCGAAAATATAATTTATTATAAGATTAGCCGAAGATATTGCCTTAAGTTGAGGGCGATATTTTACCAAACAATCGATCTTTAAAAAATAAAACAAGCCAACAAGGAAAGGCGGAGACAATGAAAAAATTGACGCTGGAAAAAGCGAAAGTTTTAAGCAACGAGGAAACCGGAACTGATTCGGGAATTTTTCTGCTCAAGCTCAAGATTGATAATCTCAAGTCGCCATTAATCAGGCCGGGGCAATTTGCCCGGCTGCGCTCGCTAAATGGCAGACCGTTTCCGCGGCCATTCGCCATCGCTCGCGTTAACGGCCACGTCTTATACTTTTACATCAAAGCTGTCGGCGATAATTCGTCCAACACCAGACAGTTTGCGAGGCTTGAACCCGGAGTGGAAATAAATATTTCCGGTCCGCACGGCAAGGGCTTTGAACCGTTGCCCGGTATTAAGCGGTACCTCTTGGTCGGCGGCGGCGTTGGCGCGGCGGAATTATTTCCCATCGCGGAGGAATTGATCCGGAATAAAATCCCGTTCGAGTTTTTGCAGGGCGCTAAAACCAAAAAGGGATTAATCTTTCATGATCATCTGCTCGATAACGGAGTCTGGCCGGATCTAATCCATGACATCTGGGAGGATGACCCGGATCAGCCCGGGCAGGTCACCGACCTTCTGGAAAAAGCTTTGGCGGAAAGACTTCCTGATCAAGCGGTAATTGCTTGCGGGCCGAAACTGATGCTAAGAAAAGTTTTTGATCTTTGCGGGGCGCGAAATGTTACCTGTCTGGTTTCGGTCGCCGAAGTGATGGGCTGCGGCTGCGGCGTCTGCCATGGCTGCGCGATCAAAATGATCGACAAAACCTACCGGCAAGTTTGCGATGACGGGCCGCTCTTCGACGCCTACCAAATCGATTGGACGGCCTTCATTCCCAAGCCGCCGGTGGCGCTTATTTCCCGCTCGCGAAAAAAACAGCCGAACGGTCCGCTGAAAACGATTCTTTACGGTCAGGAAAGACGAAGGTTGATTCTAAATCCGGCGCCGGTAATGATCGCTTCCGGCTGTTCCGATATCGCGGCGGATCATCAGGCAGCCGGCGCGATTATTTTCAAGAGCACGATGCTTGAGAAAAAAATCGGCAATCCCATGCCCCGGCTTTGCGAACTTCCTTGCGGCGCGATCAATTCCATCGGTCTGGAGGGCGGCGGCATCAAGCAAGTTATCGATGAATACCTGCCCATTCTCAAGGCGACGGGCAAACAGGGAATTATCAGCATTGCCGGACGAACCGCTGACGAATACGGTTTGATCATGAAAAAACTGGAACAGTCGGGCAAGCTGGGCAGGGCGGTCATCGAAGTAAATATTTCCTGCCCCAACGATGATCGGGCCGGAATGTCCTTTGGCGTCGATCCCCATGATACTTTTCAGGTGATGGAAATAGTCCGCCATCATGCCAGCCCGAATCGATTCATTATCCTTAAACCGACGCCGAATGTGACTGACATTGTCGTCATTTGCCAGGCGGGCAAACAGGGCGGAGCCGATGCTTTTACCATTTGCAATACTTTGCTCGGAACCGACATTGATATCGAAACGCGGCGTTTTAAGTTGGGCCGCGGCTTTGGCGGACTTTCCGGACCGCTGATGCTTTATCCGGCGTTATATCTGATCAGCAAAGTTTATCGGGCTAATCTGGGCCTGCCGATCATCGGCTCAGGCGGAATTTCTTCGGGAGATGACGCGCTCAAGCATCTGCTCGCCGGCGCCAGCGCTATTCAAGTCGGCACCGCTTCTTTTTCCGATTCGAACATCGTGGAAAAAATCAATTCCCGTTTCCTTGAGTATTTAGGAGAAAATAAAGAAGCCGAGCACATTCAAGACATTGTCGGTATGGCGCAACAGCCGTAATAATTTATCTAATAAAGAAAGGATCAAGCCTCATCTTAACCCGATGAGGCTTTTATAATTGATAAAATAAAAATATTCGCCGGCAATGTTAAAGCAGCCTTTAAAAAATTACGGAGCTTGATAACATGAAAACAAAAAACAGGAAAAATAAATTTCCTGCTTTTTGTTTAATATTAGCCTCTGGGTGGCCAGAGGGAGTTGAACCCTCGACATCGGGACCACAACCCGATGTTTTACCGTTAAACTATGGCCACCATACTTTAAAATTTCGACTTGTGTCCCCGGTAGGAATCGAACCTACATCACAACCTTAGAAGGGTCGTGTTCTATCCATTGAACTACGGGGACAGAAATTAAGGAATCCCTGTCATCCTACAGGGCGCCCCGCCGGATGGCTGGGGCGAACCTACATCACAACCTTAGAAGGGTCGTGTTCCCTGCCTGCCGGCAGGTATCCGTTGAACTACGGGCGCTTATTTTTTGGATAAAAAGTTTGTCGAGTAGCCGGCGCTCCCTGCCTGCCGGCAAGTATCCATTGCCACCAAGAGGGTGACTACGGGCGCGGATCAGAAATAGAATTATGGATATCAAATGTCAGGTTTTCATAAATAAAAGTTGCCGAGAGGCAACAAGTAAAATCTAACAAAAACTGTTGAAAAAGTCAAATTTTTTTAATTCCTGCCAAAAAATGGCAGCTGGCCAAAGAGTCGGAAGAATATAAATATTCCAGCGCGGCTAATTATTTTCGGCAAGGGATTTTATGAAATAAAAATCGTCGACTTCTGAATACAAAAACGCCGCAGTCCGCGGCGGCCCGTCCTGAGCCTGCCGAAGGAAGACTGCGGCGGAACCAATCTTACTTCAGCCGATAGGCTGGGGTTTATTTTTTAGCCTCGGCAGGATAGAATCTCTCGCGGAAGATTCCGCCGAAATATAAGATTTAGAATCTGATAAAATTTTATTTATCTTTTCAATTAGCCTGTGCCCGATGATTAAGTTGGATGAAAGAGCATAAATCGCTTCATTAATATCCAATTCTTCTTCGTATTTATTCCCATTTTCACCCCCTTCCTCTAAGACTTCGGCTAAAATCTTATCCCCCTCTAATCGCACCTCGCCATAAAAGTAAGTTGAATTGTCTCGAAACTGATAGCGATTACATACCATATGTGAATATACGGGCCCTTTAGATAGTAAAAATTTTAAATATTCAAATTTTAATTCTTCATATTCAAGATTACCATTGTCATCGAAAAATTTTTTCATCACCGAAGATATAGCTTTAATAGTTCCTGTAATCTCCCCCGTCTCTTTATTGTTAACTGTAATAAAATCTAAAGTGGGGACGGCAGAAAATCCATCTTTAGAAAAATAAATTGGTTCTCTGCCATTAAAACGTTCATCCTCAACAAAACGAGAGAAAAATTCAGTATATGCTTCTGGAATTACATTTTCTTTTTGAATCCAACCAAAACCAGAAAACTCACTGTCTGTTTTTGGGCCCTTCGGATCTGATATTAAGCGTCCTCGCATTAAAATAGGGTATTCTTCCCCCGCTATTTTAAAATATTCATCTTCTTTGTCAAAAGACACCTCTCCAAAATTAATTCTTTTCCCATATTCTCTTTTGTTTAACCAATCCCTTTCTATTTCTTTAAATTCTTCTGGTGAAGGTTTCCGTTGTTGTTTTTCTTGCGGCGGAATGTTGTTTTCAAATTTTTCCATATTTTTTCACATTAATAATTAATTGCTTAAACATAACTCCATTTTACCCCCCCCTGTGAAAAATCAAGAGGGGGCAATAAAAAATAGCAGCCTCTGATTAGAAGACTGCTACGCGGCAAAACTGCCGCCCGACATCTTTGTTGGTTATTTCTCTTTTCCCCAGCTATCATTTACCATGAATGTCCAGCCTCTTTTTTCCAGGACCTTTTTCACCGCCTCCAAATCTTCTGGATTTTTTTCATAGCAATGAAGATCGACTGAAAGGAAATAAGGTTGGTCCGGAAGCATGAAGATCGTCGCGCCAGTTATTTCGGCCCTGAGCAACGCGTTTCTTCCAGGAATTTCGTCCAGATAAACAGGAGTGCCTTCGCTGGAACCGTACTGGGCCCTGACTTTATATCCCAGATATAGCAATACGGCCATAACTCCGAGATTTTCCTCCCTGAAGAATTTATACATCTTTATTCTCCCGCGCGGCGGATTCTTCCCTGGTTTAATCAAAAAGACGCATAAAAACTTTCTTACTTTCATAGCCCCTCCTTTATAAAGGTGCGGACATGCGACACAAGGATATGGGAATATTATTATATAAAAACCAACCACTGTCAATATAGCCCTTATTTTTATTATGGATTATAATGATAGCGTGAATTATTTAAATTTATAATTGTAATATTATGTCCGACGAAAAAAAGGTAGTGGGAGACGAGATCAAAGATGGCGATAAGAAAGCCAAGCTGGACGCGGCCATGCTGGCGATGACCCAGATTAAGGAAAAATACGGCGACGGCGCGATTATGAAATTCGGCGAAGCCAAAAAATCCGATGTGGACGCGGTTTCGACCGGCTGCGTGTCGCTCGATTTAGCTTTGGGAATCGGCGGCGTGCCGAGAGGCCGCATCATCGAAATCTTTGGTCCGGAAGCCTCGGGCAAAACCACGCTCGCCCAGCACATCATTGCGGAAGTGCAGAAGGCCGGCGGCATTGCCGCGTTCATCGATGCCGAGCACGCGCTTGATCCGGAATATGCCAAAAAAATCGGCGTGGATGTCAATAATCTTTTAATCTCCCAGCCGGACACCGGCGAACAGGCTTTGGAAATTTTGGAAACTTTGATCCGCTCCAACGCAGTCGATGTGGTCGTGGTCGATTCGGTCGCCGCGCTCGTGCCGCAAAAAGAAATCGAAGGCGATATGGGCGATTCGCATATGGGCTTGCAAGCGCGTTTGATGTCGCAAGCGTTAAGAAAATTAACCGGCGTGGTTTCCAAAACCAAAACCGTCGTAATTTTTATCAATCAAATAAGACAAAAGATCGGCGTCTTCTTCGGCAATCCCGAAACCACCACCGGCGGCGTGGCTTTAAAATTTTATTCCTCGGTTCGTATTGAGGTTAGAAGAGCCGCGCAGATCAAGCAAGGCGAACGGATCATCGGCAACCGCGTCAAAGCCAAGATCGTCAAGAATAAAGTCGCCGCGCCTTTCCGCGCCTGCGAATTCGATATTATGTATAATGAAGGAATTTCCGTTGCCGGCGATATGATCGATCTGGGCACCGAACTCGGCGTCGTCAAAAAACTCGGCAACTCCTATGCCTTCGGCGAAAACAAGTTGGGCGTCGGCCGCGAAAACGCCAAAGCCTTTTTAAAACAGAATCCGAAAATAATGAAAGACATCAAAAAAGCGATCGTCGCCGAAGCCAAGGCGAAAGAAATGGAAGAAACAGCTTAAACTTAAAAACTGCCGTGGCAAAAAACGTATTTTTCACAAATACGTTTTTTGATACAAAAAAATCCCTTGGATTCTTGTGAACGATGTTTTACCAAAGTTCCAAGAATCCAAGGGACAAAGTTTCCAGTTCCAGAAAACCGAGAAACTAAAGTTGCGGGACAACGACCCGAGGACGGGACTCGCCACGCCAGACACGGCCGTCCCCGAAGCGGTCGACGCCGGCACACAGACCGCCGGAGTCCACGTGCACGCGGGCCACAAAAAAATTACCATTAGTGGACTTGTACAAAAAGAAAGTTGCAAACCCTTCTTCCCGCAACCATTCACGATACTTCTTTGCAAATTTTTTCACCTGATCCCGCGAAAAAAAGCAAACTTTTTGCAAATCAGACGACAAGGAGCCAAAGATTTTTGTGAAGGTGGCATCTTCCACCATTTCATACACCTCTACGCCCACTTCTTTTGTCGGCTGGCAAGGTTCATTAGCGCCTTCTTTATCGCAATCATCGTAAAAATACCAGGTGATAGTGCCGTCATCAACTGACGCTCCATCTGAAGCATCTATGGTCAACGTTTCGCCGCCCGAAATAAGACGGAGAATTTTTTTCGCGACAACGCCGGCCCAGCTCGATTCTTTCCGAAGAAACTTTCTTAATTCCTTGAGCCACTCTTGTCCGCTCTCGCCCAATAACTTATCCAGAAGATCGGAGATCGTGCCGAGCATTCCCGCCGGTAGATCCAAAATCTTCCGTATTACCGCACCGAGCATGTCTTTTGCCGACATGGTCAGCCTCCTTTTGTTTTTGGCGATTATTTCATTCCAACACCTTGCCGAAATGAAACTTTCACCGTTTATTATTGCTTTTTATAAAATTTCAAAGTACCGTTCGTTCAATAAACTTAAGCCAATGTTATCATAAAATAATTATTTTGTCAACATCAGCTATTGCGTAATCTACCAAACTATGTCATAATAAATAGTTTAGTACTGGATTTTATTACTTATTTCTTCGCCGAGACGAAAAGCATTGCCATGCTTTAGCAAGCCTAAATACGAAGCAACGGTTTCCAACGTTGGGCTATTTTCAATCCTCTTTAACATCCGTCTTTTGGTCGAAGTTCTTAAAACTCGGTAGCTGGAGAAATTAACCCAGCCTAAAAAATCAACGCCCGAGGCCAAAGTTTTAATAAAACATTTGTCGGGATGAAGCGATAGTTTAAGAATATTCTGCAAAAATTCATCTATCTTTGAAAAAATGGCGATTAAGTTTTTCTTATCTTCGCTTAAAAAAATAAAATCGTCGGCATAGCGCGCGTAATATTTTATTTTCAAACCGCGCTTCACAAACTGGTCAAATTCGTTCAGATAGATATTAACTAACAATTGTGAAGTTAAATTCCCCAGCGGCAAGCCGATCCCCCGCTTGCCTGCGGTGTTAAAACTATCAATTACTTGTCCGAATAGCCAAAACAAATCTTTATCCGCGATATATTTGGCTAAAATATTTTTTAAAATTTGGTGATTGATGCTCGCAAAAAATTTTCTGATATCGCATTTTAAAACCCAAGCGGTCCGCTGATCATTGCGGGAAACCTGTCGGGCAAAATCGGCAAAACGGCGGATGGCCCGATGCGTGCCCTTATCAAGGCGGCAAGAATAAGAATCATAAATAAATTGCCGATCGAAAAAATCGTATGTTTCTTGATAGAGAAGATGATGCAATAAGCGATCGCGAATTATCGCTTTATGAATATTGCGCGGCTTGGGATCGGAAATATTAAACGCTTGATACGGGCCGTGCCGGTAAGTTTTGTTCTTTAAATCGTGATAAAGCGCCAGAATATTATCCATTAAGCGGCTTTGCCAAACAGCTACGTCGCTTCGCTGTTTCTTGCCGGCCAAAAAACCCTCCCAGGCCGAAAGAAGTTTAGGCACAGTCACGATTTCTTCGTATTTTTTTACAAATCTTTTCATTCGATAATTTTATGGCCACTTATTATAGCGTTCCGACGGTAATGACAAAGGCCAAGGAGACCTATGCGCTGTGGTTTAAAATTCTTACCGATTTTCCCAAGGTGCACCGCTATAATCTGGGTGGAAAAATCGAAGAATATTTTTTAGGGCTGTTGGAAAATATTTTTACGGCTATCTATCTTTCCGGTGAAAAAAAATATAATGAATTATCTTTGGCTATCGTCAAACTCGATGGCGTTAAATTTTTCTTCCAGCTGGCCTGGGAAAATAAATGCCTGTCTGATGAACGGTATGCGGAATTATCGGAAAAACTAAATGAAGTCGGCCGGATACTGGGCGGCTGGAAAAAAGGTTTGGAAAAGAAAACTCCTCCGCCGTTGGCAAAGGAGAAACAACCAAGTTGCGGGACAACGACCCGATGACGGTACTCGCCATTCCAGACATTGTCGTTCTCGAAGCGGTTGACGTTGGCATACAGACCGTCGGAGTTCACGTTCACGTTGGCCACAAAATTGCATAACGCGCCTTCCTTAAAGGGCTTAAAAGCCCCTTTACCACCGCCGCCCTAACGCCGATTGCGATAAAAACGGCTGAATATTATTCGGGACATCGGGATAAACACCTTAAAGTCCGCTGACGCGCCATGCCAACTTTAGCTTGTTTATTGAATTAAAAATATTTTCCTCTCTTGCCAGCCGTAACCGGCAAAACTCTCAAAAATATTTTCAAACAATCTTGGCCTATTAGCCCTAACCGATAGGCAAATCAAAACTGCAGCTTTATTATACAAAAAAAATCCCTTGGATTCAAGAGCGAGGTTTGACACCAAGCTCAAAGAATCCAAGGGACAAAGTTTCCAGTTCCAGAAAACCGAGAAACTAAAGTTGCGGGACAACGACCCGAGGACGGTACCCGCCACGCCAGACACCGCCGTCCCCGAAGCGGCAGACGCGGGCATACAGACCGTCGGAGCGCACGCGCACGTCGGCCACAAAATATTCACCATTTACCTTGAAAAGAAAAGACGTAATACCATCACGGGAGAGATCTTCCGAATGATTTCGGCAGAATTCAATGATCTGACCTTGCGTCAGGCACAGCCTATCAAGGTCGGAGGACAGCGAAGTAAAGATGTCGACGAACTTAGCGTCCCTGACAAGCTCATAGACAGCCACTTTCATTTGGGGGGTGGCCAAACCGACAACAACCATCAAATCCTTGAACAATGATGACGCAAATGCGAAAACTTTGTCCACGAGAGAAATGTCTACTTTACCGTCGCAGGCATCAAGTTCCAAAACTTTTACACGGCGCAGAAGACGCGGGCGGAAAATCATCGACAGTTTTTTGAAAATGTTCATTTTCTAATCCTTTCTTTAAAGTGTAAAGTGCTTTCAGACTATTTTACGGAATTAAAAAACATATTAATATAATAGCACAAAATATAATTTTAGTCAAGCTAACTTCAAAACACCAAAAAACGCGCCCGCGAGAGCGCGCCTTTTGCTTATTTTAGGTCTATTGATTCACTCTTTCCACGTAGAGGCCGGAATCAGTGTTGATTTTGATGATGTCGCCTTCGTTGATGAAGATCGGCACATCGACTTTGGCGCCGGTTTCGAGTTCGACCGGCTTGGTGATATTGCCGGCAGTATTGCCGCGGACGGCTGGCGGGGCGGAGATGACTTTGAAATCCATCTTGATCGGCAATTCCAGATTGATGGCCTTATCGTTGAAATACATCATCTTCACATCCGTGCCGTCTTTCAAATAAATTTCCTTACCGCCCAGATTTTCCAAGGGCAGTTCGAAAGTTTCAAAAGTTTCATTGTCCATGAAATAAGCGTTGCGTTCGTCGCGGTATTGATAATTTACTTTTTTGGTAGTAATGTCGGCTTCGGCGATTTTTTCCGCGCCATGAAAACTGTCGTCGAGAATATTTCCGGTGAGCAGATTTTTCGCTTTCACTTTCAAAACCGCGCCGCGCATTGCGACTTTGAGATGATCGGTCTTGATGACTAAATACGGCTGGCCATTGATCAAAATGACTTTGCCGGGTTTGATATCGCTTAATGTTAACATGTTTTTGTCATTGCGAGCCAAAAGCGAATTAATCCCGAGGTTAACACACCCCGCCTCGCTCACGCTCGGCACCTCCGCCTCGGCCCGCCTTGCCGAAGCTGCAGCGAGGCAGGCGAAGCCTCGGCGAGACGGGCCTCTCGAGAGGGGATTTATTATTTATTGATGTGTGGTCGACAGGAGCGCCATGATGCGGGAACGCTTCACGGCTTGGGACAATTTGCGCTGATGCCAGGAACAGGCGCCGGTGCGCTTGGCCGGCAGAATTTTCATATGAAAATTCACGAAGCCGCGCAAGAGGCGAGTGTCTTTGTAATCGATATCTCCCACCTGATTGGAGCAGAAGAAACACTTTTTTTCTTTTTTCGGTTGATTGTTGTACATAATAGGAATTTTGGGCATGCAATACTAATCTACGAATACCTGCCTACCGGCAGGCAGGCATACTAATATGACGAATGCTTGCTAAACACTTATTCGTTTTATTAGTATGTCTACCGGCAGGCAGGTATTCGTATGGCATTAGTATTACAATTATTAAAAGGGTATATTCTCGACGCGAATTTCTTCTTCTTCCGGAGCGCCGTCATTGCCGCCGGCCGCCGGGGAATCAATATCGATTATCGGCTCGGACGGAACAAACGGTTGTTCGTTGCCCATCGCCGGCGCGGCGGCCCGAGGAGCATAATTGCCGCCGGATTGTCCGCCGGAATAAGAAGAACTTTTCGGCGAAAGCATGATCATGTTCTCGGCGACGATCTCGGTCCGGTATCTCTTCACGCCGTCCTGGCCGGTCCAGTCGCGGGTCTGCAATCTTCCCTCGATGTAGACTTTCAGGCCCTTCTTCAAATACTGGCCGCAGATTTCCGCCAGCTTTCCCCAGGCAACGATGTTGTGAAACTCGGCTTTTTCCTGCTTAGCGCCGGATTGATCTTTCCAAACCATGCTGGTCGCGACGCCGAATGACGCGACTGTTTTTCCGGTAGTCGTATTCCTGATTTCCGGATCGCGGGTAAGATTGCCGATGAGCATTACTTTGTTGAGAGTCATACGATTAGTTTTAGTCCTCTTTGTCGGACTAATAAATTAATTAGATGATTTTAAAGTCGTGGTAGCCCCGCAGAACAAAGAACATCGAACAAAGATCAAGTGTTTAAAATGCTCTATGTTCTTTGATCCATGCTCTTTGATCAGATCAAATCTTTCGTGTCCAATATATCGTCTAATTTCGCGTCCAGATCTTTCAGTTCGGTTTTCTTCTTGAATGATTTTCTTTCTTCGACCGCCGGCGGTTTCTTTTCCGTCACCAGACCGGAAGTCTTTTCTTCGGCCAATTCCTTTTTTTCCGCGCCGCCTTCCTTAAGCCGTTTGCGGATTGCCGCCAACTCATCTGATTTTTTCTTGTCGGCCGCGATTTGTTCGGCT
Source organism: Candidatus Nanoarchaeia archaeon (assembly GCA_035506055.1). Classification (GTDB taxonomy): domain Bacteria; phylum Patescibacteriota; class Patescibacteriia; order Patescibacteriales; family WJLG01; genus JAQTUZ01. Next base: position 16,523 of record DATJQC010000114.1, read on the forward strand.
GTGCGTTTGGGCGCGCGGATGATCTGATGGCGCAAGACATCGTTGGACAAGCGCAAAAAATTATCCAGTTCGGCCAACTTTTCGCCGGCCAGATCGAACTCGGCCAATTTATAGTAGCCGTGATTGTAGCCGCCGATCGGATAAGCCAGTTTTTTCTTGCCCCAATCTTCGGCGTACGTTACTTCGCCGCCAGCCGCGGCAATCTGCTGTTTGATCTTGGCATCGATCGCCTTGGCTTCGTCTTCGGTGAATTTATTCGGGATGATGAACAGCAATTCGTAATGCGCGCTTTCTAACTTTTTGACTTTCGACATAATAATATGACGCGAATATTGCGAATTGGAAGCGAATACCGCGAAATTTTTTATATGTGAATTATTTAAATGGCTTGAATATTCTGTTGGTGGTATTCGCTTAAAATTCGCGGTATTTGTGTTGTTGATAATAATAAAATCTCTTACTCGATCGCCTTTATTCCTAAAGCTAACCAAGCAAGAGATTTCTTGTTGATCGCCGATGATTGCGGGATTTTCCGCAACCGATCCCGCCAAGGCGGGAACGTGGAAAAGGCTTTATTCAGTTTGTTGTTTAAACGTTATCATAGCCGGCTAAAAAAAGCAAGGGGCTCGAAGTCACTGGGGTCGCCCCCCGTTCCTCCGCCGACCCTCGCGGTTATTTATAACCCCGCGGAGAATTCATTGTTGACAAATAAAACCGGCCGTGATTAGATAC
>DATJQC010000115.1:0-9771 GCA_035506055.1 Candidatus Nanoarchaeia archaeon
TATCTTCGCTCTGCAGCAATCACTTTTCTCTTGTAATATCTTCATACAAGAGAAAAGTAGCAAAAAAAGTCAATATTTACTTGTAAATGAGCCAAAATATTTAAATACCGCCAACCGAATTGATTCCATCATCCCTTAAATAAACATTATTTTTATCTTCTGAATAATTTGAATTTAATATTTTAAACGTACTGGGGTCGGCACCTGTTATAACCAAGCCGGCATAGTAAACATGGTTCTTGTCTTTAGCGTATTGATTGCTGGTTACACTAGGAGTTTTTGAGCTGATCGTTTCAAATGTAATAGCATCTGCCCCTAAAACATTAGTGAAAATAACCTGAAAATCGGGTAATTCGGCATAAAGAACTTGATTATTATCTATAAAATAACTGCAATTTAAATTCTTAAATGTTTTAGAATTAACCATAATCCAATCAACATTAAATTTGGCCTTTCCGTCGCTTCCGGTAATTTGAGTGGTGCTAGCCAAATAGACCCCATTTTTATCTTTAACAACCGCATCCCAAAGGGTAGAATAACGGTCGCATATCATTTCAAACGTTTTAGCGTCAAATTTACCACCTTTAAAGTTAATGGTTTCGCTGCTCGGACATATATTCTTCCATAAAGCTCGACAATCTTCCGTTGTTTTGCAAAAATTTTCATATGGAGCATTCAAATCGGTATCGCAATTTGCGATTAAATCACTGGGTTGGTGAGCAGATGCTTCACTGTTTTTAACTCCAGCCAAAGCATTATTTTCTTTCGAAACTTCATTGACTATTTTTGGCGTTTGCTTGATGATCGGCAATTTAATCGAGCACGCCGACAAAACCACCAGCACACCGGCCAGGAAAATAATGCTGAAAATAATTAATGCTGTTTTTTTCATATAACTTTTAATTCAGTCACGGGATCAATCCGGACTGCCTGCCTGCCGGTGGGCGGGCGACGCGATCATCGTCCGCAGTACAGCAGTCCGCTACGCTATATTGTTGCATAACCAATTTTAATTTTTTGCGATTTTAATTCCATTTTTCTTAAAAAATATGATAGCGCCGACAACCCCGATCACAGAAGATGCTATTAAAGCATTCATTGGACTTAAAAAAATAGCAAAAATATTATAACCAACGAAAGAAACGATAAGCCATACACCGACAGAATATAAAATCATCGTTAAAACCGATTCCGATTTGGCAACGGCTGCTTCTTGGGGCAATTGCGGTGAAGCAGGAGTTTGTGCCACATTATTTTTTTTTATCTTTCCGGCAAATAAACCCTTAACTCCTAAAATCTGATATAGCAAAGTACCGATAATTAAAGCAATGATAAAAATTTTCATGATTGAAAGCGCCAAATCATTTGAAATAACTCCGAACACAGAAAGAAGTATCAAGATAACAAAAACGATAAAAAAGATTGCAACAATAATCACGTATCTTAATGTTCTTTCAAAATTTTTCATAAATTTGGTTCCGTCGCAGTCTCGCCTTGGACTGCGACGCGATTATCGTCCGTAGCGCAGCAGTCCGCTAGACGCGAGACTGCTGCATGGCACTTTTTTTTATTTTATTTTGTCATCCTGAGCCCCTGGCGAAGGATCTATTGTGCAGGAAGTTGGAACTTCTTCGTTAAAAATTTTTAATGAATAACTACGGGTTTCTCGGACAATAGATCCTTCGTCGTTCCGCAAGCGGAACTCCTCAGGATGACAAAAGGAAAAAATTTAGCATTTAGCATTTTATTCTGCTTTATCTTCACCGGTCTCTTTGCCCCAAGTTGGTGCATCGCCCGCTTCGATTCGTCTATCCTGATTGCTGCGTCGCACATCGTCGCGGTCGCGGGGGCCTTCTTCGCCTTCGGAGCGTTTTTCGCCCAGGAGCTGGACATCAAGACAAAGGCCTTTCAATTCACGGACCAAGACATTGAAGGATTCCGGCACGTTCACTTTATTTATTTTCTCGCCTTTGATAATGGATTCATAAGCGGCGGAACGGCCCGGCACATCATCGGATTTGATCGTCAAAATTTCCTGCAAAGTATGCGCGGCGCCATAGCCTTCCAAAGCCCAGACTTCCATTTCACCGAAACGCTGGCCGCCGAATTGCGCCTTACCGCCGAGCGGCTGTTGGGTAATCAAAGAATAAGGACCGATGGAGCGCTGGTGCATTTTATCTTCCACCATATGATTTAATTTCAGCAGATATTTCATGCCCACGACAACTTTATTTTCGTACGGCAAACCGGTCTTACCGTCATAGAGGGCGATCTTGCCGTCGACCGGCAGGCCGGCGCGCAGCAATTCTTCCTTGATCTTTTCTTCGCCGATGCCGTTCAAGGCCGGAGTCGCGACTTTGTAACCCAATTTCTTGGCGGCAAATCCCAGGTGAACTTCCAGGGTCTGACCCAAGTTCATACGAGAAATAATACCCAACGGCGACAAAATCACGTCGATCGGCGTGCCGTCTTCCATATATGGCATATCTTCGGTGGCGACGACGCGGGAAATAACACCCTTGTTGCCGTAACGTCCGGCGACCTTATCGCCGACCTGAATTTTTCTCAAATTGGCGACGGAAACTTGGATTGATTGGATGACGCCGGCGGCTAATTTATCACCGGCTTCGCGGGAAAAATATTTGATATCAACCACTTTGCCATGTTCGCCGTGTTCCAAATATAAGGAAGAATCGCGGACGTCTTTGGCTTTTTCTCCGAAAATGACGCGGAGCAATTTTTCTTCAGCCGACAATTCGGTTTCACCTTTGGGCGTAATTTTTCCGACCAAGATATCGCCCGAAGAAACTTCGGCGCCGATGCGGATCACACCGGTCTCATCCAAATTTTTCAATTTCTCTTCCGAGATATTCGGGATATCGTTAGTGATCAATTCTGGGCCAAGTTTGGTATCGCGGACGTCGACGGTGTAATTCTCTATATATATGGAAGTGAAGATGTCATCGCGGACCATTCTTTCCGAAACGATCACCGCGTCTTCGTAATTGAATCCTTCCCAAACCATAAACGCAATCAGCACATTTTTTCCTAAAGCCAATTCTCCGTTATCGATTACCGGACCGTCGGTGATGGCTTGATGTTTTTTAACGTGATCGCCCAAGGAAACGATCGGGCGCTGGTTGATGCAAGTGGAAGCGTTGGAGCGCAAAAATTTGGTCAGTTCGTAAATTTTGTCCTCGCCTTTCTTGTTGCGGACGATTATTTTGGCGGCGTCGACAAAAGTTACTTCGCCATCTTCCAAGGCGATAATCTCATGGCCGGAATCGCGGGCCGCGCGTTCTTCCGCGCCAGTGCCGACGATCGGCGATTCGGCCGTCATTAAAGGCACGGCCTGGCGCTGCATGTTCGTGCCCATCAAGGCGCGCTGGCCGTCGTTATGTTCCATAAAGGGAATCAAGGAAGTGGCGATGGAAATAATCTGATTGGCGGCAACGCCGAACAAATCGACCTGCTCGACGCGGGCAGTGGTCGGTTCGTTGAATTTTCTCACTTCGCAAGTGGCCACCAGAAAATGGCCGTTCTCGTCGATCGGCGTGGTGGCGGCGGTAGAAATGAATTTCTCTTCTTCAAAAGCGTCCAGATAGACGATCTCATCGGTAACTTGCGGCACGACCGGAATCAAAACTTTGGCATTGACTTTCTCTTTGATCAGCTTGGCGGCTTCGTAAGTGATCTTTTCGCCGGCCTTCAATATCACTTTGCCTTTTTTATTGACCGGCACATCAGCCATTAAAATATGCTTTTTGCCCAGCGGCAATTCCGCGTCTTTGATTTCATAAATATCTTCGCGGGTGATGTTGCCCGGCAATTCTTTATTAGCGGTTTCCAAATCATGCAAAACGATCCGATACGGCGCTTCCAGAAAGCCGTAAGAATTCAGGCGGGCGTAGCTGGCCAAATGTCCGACCAAACCGATGTTCGGGCCTTCCGGCGTGGCGATCGGACAGATGCGGCCGTAGTGCGTGGTGTGCACATCGCGCACATCAAATCCGGCGCGCTCGCGGGTCAAGCCGCCCGGCCCCATCGCGGATAATCTTCTCTTATGTTCGAGTTCGGCCAGCGGATTGGTCTGATCCATAAATTGGGAAAGTTGGGACGACATGAAAAATTCTTTGACAACCGAAATGACCGGACGGGCATTGATCAGCTTGTTCGGCGTTAAAGTATGAATATCGGCGGTGGACATCCGGTCTTTGACGATCCGTTCCATTCTGGCCAAGCCGACGCGGAAACGGTTCTGGATAAGTTCGCCAATCGCGCGGACGCGGCGGTTGGAAAGATGATCAATATCATCTTCCGGTTCCTGGGTGATGTTCAAGCGGATTACTTCGCGGACGATATTCACCAAATCTTCCTTGCGCAAGACGCGAGTTTCTTTATTGACCGGCAAGCCTTCGCCGAATCTCCGGTTTAACTTGTAGCGTCCGACGCGGCCGAAATCGTAGCGGTCGAAACGGAAGAACATCGAATAGATCAAAGACTTGGCATTTTCCGGATTGGCGAGATCTCCCGGGCGGATTTTTTTGTAGACTTCTTCCAAGCCTTCTTCTTCGTTATGAGCCGCGTCTTTGGCAATGGTCGCGTCAATATGAGTCATTTCGTCTTCGCCGCGGCGGACAATATCAATATCTTTGAACAAATTGATCAATGATTCATCGGTCGCGTAACCGAACGCGCGGAGCAAAGAAGTGACCGCGACTTTTCTTTTCCGATCGATGCGGACCCAGATGACTTTATTCACATCAGTTTCGATTTCCAGCCAGGCGCCGCGATTAGGAATTATCTTCGCGCCGTAATACTTCTTGCCCTTGATGAATTCCGCGGAAAAAATAACGCCCGCGCTTCTGATCAATTGGGAAACCACGACTCTCTCGATGCCATTGACGATAAAAGTTCCATTCTGGGTCATCAGCGGAAAATCGCCCAAGAAAACTTCCTGCGAAGTCTCTTCCTTGGTTCGCTTGTTTAAGAGGCGCGTTTTAACGCGGAGCGGAGCTTCGTAAGTAATATTCTTGGCGCGCGATTGCTTCTCGTCGAATTTCGGTTCGTCCAAATAATATTCTTCAAAGTAAAGTTCCAGATCGCGACCGATAAAATCGGTAATCGGGGAGATTTCATCGAACAGCTCGGCCAAACCTTCTTTGGCAAACCATTTATAAGAGTCTTTCTGCATCTCGATCAGATCCGGCATTTCCAGGACATCCTTTTCGTGAGTGAAAAGGCGACGGCCGGTAGAAGTTACGATAAAATCTTTAGGAGCGTTTTTAGTCGACATAGATATATAATTTTTAATTTATAATTTTAAATTTTAAAAAAATATTTTCTACGACATTTTTTCGAGAACACAGAGCAAAGAGCAAAGAACAATTTTAATCAACTTGCTCTTTTCTCCATGATCTTTGTTCTGCCCGACTTTTAAAGTCTTAAATTATTTTACCGATTTAACCAATCTCTTACTCTCTACTTTTAAATTTTCCCGCTAAACGACAAAAAACCCCAATCCCGCTTGCGTAGGTTGAGTTTTTAGACTGCGTTAAATTAAATTGGTAAAATAAATCACCTTGGAAGACGTTCGGGCGCCGGAAAAAACGCCGGAAGTGCTTTTAAAGTGAGTAAAAATAGAGAAAACTTTTCAGTGTTTCAATATTATCAATTAGTTATCCGGCTGTCAAGGCTTTGTTAATGGATAAACAAGGTTAATTGTCAAACTTATTTAATATTAAATAAAAAATGACAATTTTTACCTGATAAATCCTAAATTTCAAACCACTTGACAACAGGTTATCCACAGAAATCACGTAACACATATCACATAACACGTAACAGGGTGCGGTAGATAAATTTTTACTTTAAAAATTACTTTAATTAGTTAATTAGTCGATTAGGTACTTAGTTGCGGAGTAGACGGATTCGAAAAATTTAATTCCCCTCTTGAGAGGCCCGTCTCGCCAAGGCTTCGCCGAGGCGGAGGTGCCGAGCCCGGCGAGGCGGGGTGTGTTAAAAATATTTTTCCGAGGCCATGTCATTAAAATTGGCCAATTGAATATTGCAATCAGATAATATTGATTTTATTTTTTTGATATTTTCTGCATCATCCTCTCTTTGGTTCCGCCGCCAGTCTCGCGAAGCGGACTGCGGCGAAATAAAAACGCAGCAGTCCCTTTGCGGAAAGAGATAATTGTGAAATCAAAAAAAGGCTGCATTTTTTATGCAGCACAATTTTTTAATTAGGGCTGATTTCGCTTAACGCTATCAGCCATTCTTTCTAAATCATAGGAGGAGTAATTCATCAAATTATCACCACTACTTACGCCGAACCCCCTGTTCAATTTAGAACTGTCCAAAACTTTATTACAGTAAACAGGTACATGTTGGCTTAGTTCATGAATAGCCATTTTTCTTTTCTCCTCTTCTTCTCCATTCATTGTTTTCCTCCTAGACAGATTATTCAAGACAATAAAAAGAACTACTTAAACAATACTCTTAAAAAAACATGAAGTCAATAACGCATTAATACTGCAGGATGACAAAAAAATAATGTCGAGCACAAACCCTCCTTAACTTCGTCCAGCCCCTTCAAGAGGGGCTGGGCTTCGTTGGGCAAGCTGTCTTTTTTAAGATGCGGCCACCCTTGCCCTGCCGAAGCTTTAGCGTAGGCGGGCCTCCCAAGAGGGGACTTTTTTATTTTTCTTCTTTCTTCTTTTTTATCTCTTCTCTAACTACGACGCGGTCGTCCCAGGGGATTTTTTCGCCGTTGGCTAGCATCATCAATTGTTCACTCCCCTTGCCGGAAATCAAGACCAGGTCGCCGGGTTCGGCAATGCTAATAGCTTTACGGATTGCTTCGCGGCGATCAGGGATTTTAAATAAATCTAAATTCAATTTTTTGCCTTCTTTTTCCGCGCCCACGGCGATCTGTTCAATGATCAATAACGGATCATCATCGTAAGGATCTTCGTTAGTGATGATTACATAGTCGGCGCGTTTGCCAGCGAGCAACCCCATCTTTGGACGTCGGGCCGCATCGCGGCCGCCGCCGGCCGAACCCAAAACATTAATTATCCGATTATGCGGAAACTTTTCGATTGTGTCGTAAAGCTTAGTTAAAGAATTCGGCTCGAAAGCATAATCAACAATAACCGTGAACGGCTGGCCTTCGTCGATTTTTTCCATCCGGCCGGCCACGCCGGTTATGCTTTTTAATCCGGTTTTAATTTTTTTAAAATCTTTTACGGCTAAACGCGCCACGCAGGCCGCCGCCATCGCATTGGCCGCGTTGAATTCGCCCAACAATGATAATTGGATTTTTTCGCCAAAGGCTTGAAAAGAAACACCTTCCGATTCGGTTTTGATCTCCCCATATTTTTCCACCTGCAAATTTTCCGGCAAGCCTAAATCCCCTCTCGACCTGCCTGCCGGTAGGCAGGGAGTGGGTGCCGAGCCCGGCGAGGCGGGGTGTGTTGCCTCCCCTCCTTTCGAAGCCTGCCTGCCGGCTAGGCAGGGAGGGGTTTGGGGGTGGTTCTCTAACATAAACCCGATCTTCTCTTCCGCCCAAAAAGACAAAAAATAAGCCGCATTCTCGTCATCAAGATTCGCCACCACGGTTTTTTTGATCCGCGTCATATCGATTTTTTTCAAACAGCTCGCTTTCGTGCAGACTTTAAAAATTTCATCAACATATTTTATTTTGCAATCCTTGAGATGCGCGAATAATTTTCCTTTGGCTTTTTTATAATTCTCAAATCCGCCGTGCGATTCGATATGCTCGGGATACAAGCCGGTAAAAACCAGCCAATCATAATTAATGAATTTATGGCGATATTGCCGGATGCCTTCGGAAGTCGTTTCGACAATCGCGAACTGACAGCCGTTCTTCACCATCTTGGCAAGCAAGCCTTGCAGAAAAAATCGGCCGACCATAGTCATTCTTTTGTCGTTCAGCCATTCTTTATTGCCATCGTCAAAAATCGCCGTTGATGATAAACCAACTTTAAATCCGCACTCCTTGAGAGTTCGCAATAATAAATAAGAAGTCGTGGTCTTGCCGATCGTGCCGGTCACGCCGATCACCACCATTTTTTCCGAAGGGAAACCGGCAAACAAAGCCGAACTCCAGCTTAAGATATAATGATAAGCCGGCTGAAACGCCTTGAACAATTTTTTCGGGATTAATTTTTTGAGAAATGAAAATATTTTATCCATGATTATAATTTAACACAGAAAGATGAATCTGCAAAATTTATTATTGAAGCTAAAAAAATCTTCTTACAAAACGCAAAGCCTTGTAAATAAAATATTTCGAGGAGTTGAAAATAACGTCAAAGGTGCCGGGATAATCTATCTCTTGGCCACCGAATCCCCTTTTAAAGCGCGTGACACCCGGCCATTTTTTCTCGTCGATGCCGAAAAAATCATAATATTTGTAGCTGGCGGCTTTGGCGCGCTTGATCATCTCCCATTGCAAAAGATATGACGCCATCACTTCGCGACTTTTATTATCCGATGCGCCAAAAAGATACGTGGCCGTGTCGCCGAAAAAAGAAAAAATTCCAGCGGCGATTATTTTATCCTCGAAGAGCGCAAAAAATAATTTGAATTTCTCCGGAGCAACATGCAAAAGTTTTTCATAATAATCCCTGTCGTGCGGAGTAAAACCGTCGCGCCCCGAAGTCTTTTGCATCAGGTTCCAAAATTTCTCGAATTCCTTTTCACCGTCCCCGGCCAAAAATCCGCCGCGCGCCGCCTCTTGGATTTTTACGTCTTTCTTTTCCGCCAGGCGGATATTGTATCTGGTCTTCTGGTGCATCGCCGCCAACAGTTCATCTTCAGATCTATTTAAGTCCAAAACAACAGTCTGCGATGGTTGGATATCCAGCGAATTTTGAATTTTAAATTTTGAATTTTGAATTTTTTCTTTCGGTTCGATGCGCAAAAAAATCACTTTTTCTTTTTCCGCAATCTTTCTTATTTCCTCAAATAAAAAATCTATCAATTTATAATTTATAATTTGTAATTTGTAATTGACTATCGGGCCGCGCGGGCAATAAAAATAATTCGTGTCAAACGGTAAAGATTTTTTAATCAATGTCGCCGCGGCGATCAGCTCGCCGTTTTCTTCCACGCCCAGCCGGAAGATTTTTCCTTCGGCTCCGCTCATGACAGGCCCTTCGACTTTTTCCTGGAATTCTCCCCATTCCCAAGATTGCAAAAATTCGGCGTGCGGTCGCGCGCCCAAGAATTCATCAAGCCGTTTTTTATCTTTTATTTCAACTAAATTCATAAATTGTTGACATCTTAACAACGTCCGTGCTACAATACCGTTATCACGATAAAAGGCTACCCGAAGGGTTCGTCCCTAGGCGATGCCTTTTTTTATTTGCCTATTTTATCTTTTGTACCGTTCAAAAAAGTAATATGCCGATTAAATTTTCTCAATAAAGAAGAAAAGCGATGCTTATTGGGAATAATTAATCTGGCTAATTTGTTTTGACTGATAAAATATTCTACTAAGCAATGAAAATCGCCGTCGCCGGAAACTATTACGGCTTTGTCATAATTTTTATATTCGATCATTGAATGCAAAACCAATTCCGCATCAACATTCCCCTTATGGGTTTCATTTGGCAAAATCAAGGTCGGCTTAAAGATCACAACGTATCCGGATTTTTGCAAATAAGTATAAAGCGATTGATTGCCGTCGATATAACCGATAAATAAATACGCTATAACAACATTGAAGCGATCTCGAAT
>DATJQC010000116.1:0-4912 GCA_035506055.1 Candidatus Nanoarchaeia archaeon
CAATCGTATCTCCGCCGATTAAACAATAGTTTTCTAATATGCTCTCATTCAATCCTTTTTCCAATTCTATCATATTATATTAATGATAAATTTAATCCTTGCAGCGCGCCTTGGAAAATTTCCGTAATCACGCAGCGTAGAAGCCGTGCAAAATTGCGTTATCCGAAGCTCCGCTTCCTTAGTATAATTTTAATTAAGGGACGCGGGCACGTATAGCAATTTTGCTAGGCTTCATAGCGGAGTGATAGGAAATTTGTCCCGGCGCGCAGTTTTTTGCGCCACTTTTTCCAAAAAAAGTGGCAAAGATATTTTAAATAATGTCAGGAATAAACCCACCCCGTCTCGCGCGGCGCGAGCCACCCCTCCCAAGAGGGGATTTTTTATTTTTTTCCGACGATTGCTTCAAATTCGTCCTTCTCCATGGTTTCTTTGACCATCAGGGCAGAGACGATCTTTTCCAGATCGGCTTTTTTATTATTGAGAATATCGACGGCGGTTTTGGCCGCGGCGTCGATCAAATTTCCCACTTCGGCATCGATCGCCTCGGAAGTCTTTTCGCTGTAATCCTTGCCCTCGCGCATCTCGCGCCCGAGAAAAACCAATTCATCGGAAGTGCCGTAAGTGCGGATCGGCAGATTGTCGCTCATGCCATATTCGGTGACGATCGCTTTGGCCAAATCCGTCGCCTGGCGCAGATCGGAAGACGCGCCGGTCGTAACATCGTTGAAAATTAATTTTTCCGCCATCCGTCCGGCGACCAGCACGGCCAATTCTTCGATGAATTCTTCCTTGGAATGCAGGCGGCGATCTTCCAGCGGCGTTTTTAAAGTATAGCCGGCGGCGCGGCCGCGGGAGATGATGGAAATTTTTTGCACCGGATCGACATTTTTCAAATTGTGCGCGACCAAAGCATGACCGGCCTCGTGGTAAGCGGTGATTTTTTTCTCCCGATCGGTGATGACGCGGCTTTTTCTTTCCGGGCCGATCAAAACTTTCTCGATCGAATCGAAAATCGTCTGCATTTTTATTTCTTTCTCATTCTGTTTGGCCGTGGCGATCGCCGCTTCGTTCAAAAGATTGGCCAGATCGGCGCCGGAAAATCCGGCCGTGCGCTCGGCGATCTTTTTCAAATCAACATCCTTACTAAGCGGTTTTTTCTCGGAGTGAACTTTTAAGATTGCTTCTCGTTCTTTCAAATCGGGAATTTCCAAAACCACCTGACGATCAAAACGTCCGGGGCGCAATAAAGCCGGATCAAGAACATCCGGCCGATTGGTCGCGGCAATAACGATGATTTCTGTTTCCGAATCAAAACCATCCATTTCCACCAAAATTTGGTTCAAAGTTTGTTCGCGTTCATCATGCGAACCGCCTAAACCTGCTCCCCGCCGGCGGCCGACCGCGTCGATTTCATCGATAAAAATTATGCAAGGCGCGGTTTTTTTGGCGCGGTTAAATAAATCTCGGACTCTCGAAGCGCCGACGCCGACGAACATTTCCACGAATTCCGAACCGGAAATATGATAGAACGGCACATTAGCTTCACCGGCCACGGCTTTCGCCATCAAAGTCTTGCCGGTGCCGGGCGCGCCCAGCAATAAAAATCCGCGCGGAATGCGCGCGCCGATCTCGCGGAATTTTTTCGGGAATTTCAAAAACTCGATCACTTCCTTCAATTCTTCCTTGGCTTCTTCCGAACCGGCCACATCCTTAAAAGTGGTTTTGTTCTTGGCATCCTCGCGGAATTCTTTGGCGCCCGATTGGCCGAACATCATAGCCTTGGCATTCGCTCCCGCCACCGACCGCAGCATAAAATAAATCAAAACGCCGATGATCAGCGTCGGTAATACGATCGGCAAGATGGTCGACAGCCAAATATCCGCGCCTGAACTGTTTTTCACCGTGATATTTATTTTTTCGATCTTATCCGGCGTAACGCCGTAATTTTTCAGCAAATCGGACAAAGATTCGGTTTGCTCTTTTTGGACAACCTTCACTGATTTATCATTGAGCGTCTCGGTCAACTTTGTTCCTTCGACGACAATTGAAGCGACATTACCGTCATTAATATCTTTGACCAGCGTCCCGATATCCGAATTAGTGCTGGCCGGTTTGCCCATCAGATTGCCGCCGCCGAACAAGCTGAAAATGCCGGCCAAAACCAAAAACACGGCGAAGAAAATTATAAAATTCTTAATGAGATTCTTCATATATTTTAATCCCCTCTATGAAGAGGGGTGGCGCCGCGGCGGCGACGGGGTGTGTTAAATATTAGTTATCTTGCGTTCATATCATAACAAAAATAGGGGTTTTGTCAAAAATCGCATAACGCACAACTCATAACACGTAACGCCGCAACGAAAAAATCACGGCCTCGCATAGAGACCGTGACCGTACCAAAAATATTTCCAGAACACTATTCTAGTAGATTGGCATTTCGTATTTTGAATAATCGTTTTTGTCCACGTACATATCAAGCGAAGTGCCTTCTTTGTATTGATTAATTGGGTCATATTCCCATCCCGGACAATAGAAAGTAAAATTTTTCTGATTTTCTGCGTCAAAATAATTAGCAATAACCGCCCAGCGCTTTCCTTTCGGCGTTTGATAAAAACCCGTTTTACCGATTGTCGCCTTTATTTTAATTTTATTGGTTTTTTCCAGCCCGAAAAAATCACTCAAGGTCGGACTTTTTTTAGCCGCATACTCGGCAAACCAGGACACCCCTTCGCCAAGATCCAAATATTCTTCCGGGGAATGGCTTGTGGTTCCCACAGAAAATAAATTACTTAAAAAACTCATAATATTTAATTTAATTTGTAATAGACTCTAAATTTTTACTACAATTGTTTTCGTTACCATGTCCGCGAGCGTTTGCTTCTTTTTGGTGAAAAAATAAATCAAGTTTCCAACACCCCAAACATAAGAAAGCAAGGAAGTTTCAAATTGAAAACAAAAAAATATATTTCGAACGATTGACGCTCCTGCGCTTATTCCTTTCTTGTCCGGATTTTTGAGAGAAACTACTTTGATTTTGTTATATTTTTGACCGACTGTCTGGCCTCTTTTTGCTTGCAGCACGGTCATTATAATCACATAAATAAAGCCCCAAATAATACCTACAATATATAGAGCGTTAAAAACGGGCGCGGGTAAAATATTTGATTCTGTGGTTTCACTTAATCGTCTAACTATCTCGAGCAGTAAAATAACTACTCCAGTAATAAGAATATCGATAAGCCAACCCGCAACTCTTAAGCCCCAAGAGGCATAATTCAGAGATTGAACCGTAATTTCTTTTTGTTCCATAGTAAAATTATTATTAGTTTATTAATCATTTCTTCAATTTATATTTTACGCCCCCCCCTAAAAAATCAAGGGGGATACCGATGTCAAAAGAAAACTCGGTTAAATGCCGAGTTTTCTTTAATTTTATATTGGGGGAAAAGATTATTCTTTTTTGGTTTTTTTAACCTTTTTTGGTTTCTCTTCTTTGACTTCTTCCTTTTTCTCTTCAGCCTTTTCGGATTTTTCTTCCTTCACTTCTTCCTTTTTCTCAACCTTAGTTTTTTTGCCGCCTTCCTTGTCCGCCGTAGCTTTAGCGGAGGAGGATTTGACGACCTGCAAGCCCAAGCGGTGTTCTTTGGGTTCGATGGAAGTGATCTCAAAATCCATCACTGAACCGGCCTTGTAGAGCTCTTCTATCTTCTGACCGGCAGCCAAACCTAATTGCGAGATGTGCGCCAAGCCATGAATGAGTTCATCCAATTCGACGAATAAGCCGAACGGATTGACTTTGAGAATCTTGCCCTTCACCACTTGTCCGACTTTGTATTTTTCCGCGACACCGGCCCACGGGTCGGTCATCAATTTCTTGGCGGATAAGAAAATTTTGGAACCATTGATATTGATGATTTCCGCTTTGATCGGATCGCCGACCTTGTAGAGATCACCCGGATTGTCGATTCTCTTCCAAGCCAATTCGGAGATATGGATCAAACCTTCCATATTCTCGCCGAAGGAAACGAAGACGCCGAAATCGGTAACGGCCGTCACTTCGCCTTCCACGACCGCGCCGACCTGGTATTTGCTGATGACGTCTTTCTGGTTTTCGCTCCAAGCTTCCTTTTCGCTGAAGATAATTTTATTTTCGTTCTCATCCAAAGTCATTACTTTAGTTTCCATATCCATGCCGACGAACGACTTCAATTTTTCCAAGATCTTGGATTTGTCGCCGCCCGAAACGCGCGGATAATTTTCCGGCGCCAATTGGGAAACCGGCAAGAAACCGGAAATCTGGCGGAAGCGGACCAGCAGGCCGCCCTTGTTGCCGTCGATGACTTTGACTTTGACGGTCTTTTTGTCTTTGTAAGCTTCGCGCAAAGTGTCCCAGGCTTTTTCCTGGCCGGCGATGCGGAAAGACAATTCCAATTCGCCGTGTTCGTTTTCCAAATCAATCACCGTGGCGTCGACTTCGTCGCCCGGTTTCAAGTTGGCGTATTCATCAGCTTCGCCGTAAAGTTCCGGACCGCGGACCACGCCGACCAGAATTCCGCCGATGTCCAAACGGACTTCGGCCTTCGAGGCCGCCAAAACCGTACCGCGAACTGCTTCGCCGACGGCCGGAACGACCAATTTATCTTTCTCCAAAAGCTTGGCAAACGCCTCCTGCTCCGGAGTTAAATTTTTCTTTTCTTCCATATTAATCTGAAAATTATAAATTATGAATTATAAATTATAAATATTTTTTATAACCGCTAATCCTTAATTAAATTTCTCAATGTTTTGAATGTTTAACCAACAAAAAAAACATTTTAACCCGCGCATTCATTAGATAGAATACCGAGTCCCCTGACCACCTTAAATCAAAGGTTTTGTTATAGGTGATAAAAATTTAAATGACTATGGTTAT
>DATJQC010000117.1:0-2768 GCA_035506055.1 Candidatus Nanoarchaeia archaeon
TGACGTATGACCAAATTTGTCTCAAGGGTTTGACCGCCACCGAGAACGAAATCATCTCGTCGAACGTCAGACTTTTCAATCGCGCCAGTAACCACAATCGCAAAGCCAGCGCGGCCAACGCAATCGTTGCCAGCTGAAACCACGTCTTGGTCATTATTTTTTTGGTAAAAAATCTAAGTGTCATTAATTTTGATCGGTAATTTTTTTAAAACGCAAAAGTAAAACGCGCCAAAGCGCTTCAATAAATATTTTAAAATTGAATTTTGATTTTCCCGCCTCCCGCTCGTTAAAAATTATCGGAATCTCCTTCACCGCGAATCCGGCTTTCCAAGCCAAATAGGTCGTCTCGATTTGGAATACATAACCTTGAGAATCCAGCTCAGCCAAATTAATCTTTTCCAAAACGCTCCGCCGATAGCATTTGAAACCGCCGGTGAGATCATGAATCGGCGCGCCCAAGATCATTCGCGCATAGATATTGCCCAAACCGCTCACCGCTCTCCTTCCCCAGCCCCAATTCTTGATGCCGCCACCCCGTATATACCTTGAGCCCAAAACTAAGTCGGCCCGAGCGATTTCTTTCAAAAATACCGGCAAATACCGATAATCATGAGAAAAATCCGCGTCCATTTCCATAATATAATCAGCGCCGGCTGATAACGCCAGCTTGAATCCCTCAACATAAGCCGAACCCAGTCCCATTTTTTTGGCGCGATGAATAACCTCGACCGCCGCCGATTCTTTTTTTAAATTTTCGGCGATCGCGCCGGTGCCATCCGGCGAATTATCATCGACGATGATCAGCGAAAGATCGGGAAGCGCCAAAGAAAAAATCCGCCGAATCAATTCCGGTAAATTATTCTTTTCGTTATAAGTCGGAATGACAATTATCGTTCTCATTTATTTTTGACGAAAACTTCCGCCGTGCCGTCATCATAGACCGAGCGCCAAGCCGGCGACGAATTCAAATAATCAAGCAAGATGAAGCTTTTCTTAACATCGGCGGAAACATTATTTTCATTGACGGCAAAAATTAATTTTTCCCACCAATGGACTTGAGGATAATCTTCACGAGGACTTACCAAAACTAAGCCGATCTGATAATAATTTAATTGCGCGACCATCTTTTGCGGATCAAGGAAGGCGCCGTATTCTTCCAAAACCGTCCCGCCATGTAAGGGATACTGGGGCAAACGGCCGTCGCCGAACAAGAGACGCTCCGGATATTGCCAGATCAGATAGCCGCCCCAGCCGTAATCGTTGAAAATCCGGCGGTCATTCCATTCCGGATGGGAACGCAAAAATTTAATCGCCCCATAAGGATAAGTCGAGCTGTAAAATTTCTCCGGCTGGTCGGTGAAATTTATTTTCAACGCGATCAACGTTCCCGCGACCAGCAAAATGACAGAGAGGATGATTGGCAGCCAAATTTTAAAAATCGCGCCAAATTTTTTAAATCGATCCGGCGGAATATCAAACTTGAAGAAACCAATCAAAAATTCCGCCATAATCGGCAAAGAAACAATGAACAAAAGCGGAAAATGGCGTCGCGCCTTGATGGCCAAGGCGGTAAAAGCGATGACCAGCGCCGCATTAAATATATCGATCTGGCGGCGATGATCGAATTTAAAAATAAAAACGGCAAAGAATAACAAAGCCAAAAAAACAAGGACGATTTCCAGATAAAATAATTGCGGGTAGACGAACGGGAAGCTGTATTGGCCTTGCCACTCGGCCAGATGCAGCTGATAATAGCCGTCGCGGTAACCGGCCAGAAAACCGTAAAGTTTCCAGCCATATGGCGTGGCCAAGGTCGAAAGCAAGGCGGCCGCAGAAAATCCGGCAAAAATCGCAATCTGTTTCCAGTCAAGAACCCGGCCGTAATCAATAAAAGCGGCGGGGAATTTCCGCGCGCTCCATAATTCCAGGGCTTTGACCAGCGTGAACAAACCTAAAATAAATAAGCCGATCAGAAAACCGCCATGAGCCGAAGCCCAAAAAATAAAGAGCGGAATCAGCCAGAAAAGAATCTGATAATTTTTATTCCGATTATAAAAATAAATTATTATGAGCAGCAACAGAAGAAGCAAAATCGTGATCTCTTGCACCCGGACGCCCAGATGGGGCAGGCAGGCATACAGCCCGAAGCCTTGCAAGAACAAGACAAAAATCAAGCCGCGGTCATTTTTTAAAAAATATTTTCTGGTAAAAACAAGCTGGATTATCAAGATTAAGACGACCAGTAACGCGAAACAAAAACTTAAAACGATGTAGCCGAAATTATGATCAATCGCGTAAATAAACAAATTGGAAAACCATTCATGGTCGACCCAGCGCGTTCCCAGCAAAGTATAATCTTCATGATTGATATCCGGCACGGCCTTGGTCTGCCAAATCTGTTCACCAATTTTCAAATGCCAGCCGAAATCCGGATCAAGGTAACCGAAGGAATTATTAAGCAAGATCGCCAAAAGGAAAAGATAAAAGGCGCCAAGCAAGACCGTAAGCCAGATTTTATTCGATTTTTTCGCTTCAATCATACTTTATTATTATAGCAAATTGCGCAACATAATCCGAACATTTAAATCTGACGCAAATACCGCGAATTATGAGCGAATACAACGAACCGTTTAAAATTTATCCGGTAAAAATGTTCGCGGTATTCGTGTTTTTATTTTCCACATGTGAAAAATAAATGATAATGTCCTACTTAGGAGAAATAGAAATGTCCTACCTGGGGTAGAATAATCGGGTAATTAACCCTAACA
>DATJQC010000118.1:0-4283 GCA_035506055.1 Candidatus Nanoarchaeia archaeon
TCGTACTTTTTTATCTCTGGCTGAGACATAGTAATGAGCTTTGGCATAGAGTAGAATGTTAGGGTTAATTACCCGATTATTCTACCCCAGGTAGGACATTTCTATTTCTCCTAAGTAGGACATTATCATTTATTTTTCACAGCCTAAAAAATTACCGCCTACTTGATAAACATCGCATCGCCGTACGAGTAGAAACGGTATTTCTTTTTGATTGCCTCGCGATAGGCGCGATCGATATTTTTCTTGCCCGCGAGCGCCGAAACCAACATCAATAAAGTCGATTTGGGCAGATGAAAATTAGTGATCATGGCGTCGACGATCTTGAATTTATAACCGGGATAGATAAAAATATCCACCCATGCTTTATAATCCCCTCTCGAGAGGCCCGCCTTCGCTGAAGCTTCGGCAGGGCAAGGAGTGGCCCGCTCTGAGCGAGACGGCTTTGCCCAACGAAGCCCAGCCCCTCTTGAAGGGGCTGGACGTAGTTGGGGGTGTGTTACATTTTTTGCCAAGACAAAATTATTCCAGCACGCCTCCAAACTTCTCGCACTCGTCGTCCCCACCGCAATAATCCTTCCTGATTTTTTTCTTTTTCCCTCGTCCTCCGAAGCTTTAGCGAAGTAGGATTTGTTCTTTTCAATTTCCGCGATAACCTTGCCACTTATTTCGACCCATTCTGAATGCATTAAGTGTTGGGTAATATCTTCCGTCTTCACCGGCGCGAAAGTCCCCATTCCGACATAAAGCGTAATTTCCAAAATCTTCACGCCTTTTTTCTTAATCATCTGCAAAAGCTCCGGCGTAAAATGCAACCCAGCCGTCGGCGCCGCCACGCTGCCGGTTTTTTTCGCATCGGCAAAAACAGTTTGATAATCACTCTTATCATTCATTTTTGTCATCCTGAGCGGAGCGTCAGCGGAGTCGAAGGACCGCTTCGCATTTTTAACACCTCCAAGCGGTTCCTCTCCGCCAGGGGCGGCTCGGAATGACAAAGTTTTTTTTCTTTGATTAACGATATACGGCGGCAGCGGCACCTCGCCGATCTTCTCAACCGCTTTCATCAGAGCCGCGCCCGACTTATTAAATTTCAAATCCCAAGTGCCATCATGATTATTTTTTAGAACTACCGCTGTCATCCCGAGCGGAGCGTCAGCGGAGCCGAGGGACCCCTTCGAGATTTTTTCATCTTTAAGCGATTCCTCTCCGCCCGGGGCGGATCGGAATGACAAAATTAATCCTTCATGTACCTTGCCACCCAACAAACATTGCCAGGTATCCGCGCTCAATTTCTTATGCAATAAAACCTCGACTTTCCCGCCGGTTTCTTTCTTCTTCGCCCAAAGCCGCGCCGGAATGACTTTGGAATTATTCAAAACCAAAATATCGCCCGGATTTAAATAATCGATAATATCAAAAAAATGCTTGTGCTCGATCTTGCCCGTTTTCTTGTCCAGCACTAAAAGCCGCGAACTGTCTCGCGGCTCGGCCGGATGCGTGGCGATCAAATCTTCCGACAAATTAAAATCAAAATCGGAAAGTTTATATTTCATTTTCTCTTGTGTTCTTCTTTAAGAATTCCAAACTGCAAAACGTCATAAATTTTCCCCATTTTATATTCATGTCGACGCAAAATCCCCTCCGACTTAAAACCGTTTTTTTTCAAAACCCTGGCCGAACCGATATTCGGTTTCATCGCCCTAGCGAAAACCCGATTCAATTTCAATTTCTTGAAACCAAAATCCAGCATCAGCGCAGCCGCCTCGGAAACGATCCCCTGCCCCCAATATTTTCGGCCCAACCAATATCCCATTTCCGCAACTTTCGCTTTTTTATTTATTATTCTCAAGCCAGCCATGCCGATAATCTCATCATTGTCTTTGGCGGTTATTCCAAGTTCGTAAGATTCACCAGCTCTTATTTTTTTGCGCGTCTTTTCAATAAATACTTTGGCTATCTTTAAAGTATAAGGATAAGGGATTGTCGTATAGCGGCAAATCAGATGGTCATTAGCATGGTTGAAAAGCGCTTTATCATCGCTCTTTTTAAGTTGGCGCAAATTAATTTTCTTGCCCTCGATAAACATGCCCTATATTTTTAATTTTTCATTTCTAATTTTTAATTGTTTTCCCAGGTGTTCGTAGGCGTGCGGGGTGGCGATGCGGCCGCGAGGCGAACGATCGAGGAAGCCGAGGCGGATGAGATATGGTTCATAGACGTCTTCAATCGTTTCCATTTCTTCACCAGTGGCGGCGGCAATAGTGTTGAGACCGACCGGGCCGCCGTTGAATTTATCGATAATGGTTTCCAAGATTTTTCGATCAACCCAATCCAGGCCGAGCTCGTCGATTTCCAACATCCCAAAAGCGTCGCGGCAAGTGTTATCCGATAAACAGCCGTCGCCTTTCACGGCCGAATAATCGCGGACGCGTTTTAATAATCGATTAGCCACGCGGGGTGTGCGGCGGGCACGAGAAGCAATCGCTTGCAAAGCGGCCGGATCAATATCGACGCCCAAAATCTTGGCTGAACGCTCGACAATCTTTTCAATATCTTTATCTTCATAAAAATCCAAATGATGGTGATGGCCGAAGCGATCGCGCAAGGGAGCGGAAAGCATGCTGACCTTAGTGGTGGCGCCGATCAAGGTGAAGCGCGGCAAATCAATCCGCACCGTGCGGGCGGCCGGACCTTTGCCCAAAATAATATCCAAAGCATAATCTTCCATGGCCGGATATAAAATTTCTTCCACGGTTTTATTCAAACGATGGATTTCATCAATAAACAAAACATCGCCTTCTTCCAAATTCGACAAAATCGCCGCCAAGTCGCCGGATTTCTCAATCGCCGGACCGGTCGTGACGCGGATGTTGGCGCCCATTTCTTTAGCAATCAGATGCGCCAGCGTGGTCTTGCCTAAACCGGGAGCACCATAAAGCAAAACATGTTCGATCGATTCTTTCCGGCCCTTGGCCGCCTGGATCGTTATTTCCAAACTGTCTTTGACTTTATTCTGTCCGATATAGTCGGCGAATTTCTGCGGCCGCAAAGTCAAATCCAGCGAATTATCCTCGCCTTCTTCTTTGGGACTGATTATGCGTTTAAATTGCTCTTCAATTTCTGCCATATAATTTTCAATTTTGAATTTTGAAATAATTTTTTAATTCATCAATTTTAAAAAATTGTAAAATTTAAGCCTTATTTCAAAATTCAAAATTCAACATTCAAAATTATCCTCTATCCACTTCATTATTATATCAATAATATACCTAATTTCCTCATCATTCAAGGCTTTGTTTTTTGGAATTTCATGCCATTTGAAGAGGCAGCCGCGGCAACAGATGGCGGTGGCATGCTGGGCGACGAATACCGGGTGACCTTTGAATGGAGTTTGTTTGCCATCATTTTTTGGAAACGCCGGAGCTAATCTTTCTTTAATAAATTCTTCCGCGTGCTTTTTTATTTCCGCCACTCCTTTCTTATTAATATATTCTAAATCTTTCGGCTTTAACTTAAAACTGCTCCTGAATTTAGACCTCGACAATCTTATTTTAAGTTCATCCCATTTTAGCATATTTTATCAATAAAATAAGCAAAGTTATCTACATAATATTGACACTTACTGTATATTATGCTATGATACAACCATCAATTCTGGAATGTTATTTCACTTCACTTTTTCAAAGGAGTCTGTATGTTTTTCAAAGTTTTTTGTCTCGCGACAATCGTTGCCTGCCTGAACTGTTTTGCGCAGGATGCATTCATCCATCATTCCTTCGAATTCAGTCATGAAAGTGACAGCAGCTACACCCGCGCATCATCGGTGTTTGTAAATGCGGACCACTCCCAGCAGATCTGTGTCGACATGCTGCAACTTACCGGCAGAGAATCGGCGGCAAAACTGTTCAACGCCAGTGCGGAAAACCAATACGGCGTTCTGAAAGGCACGCTCCTTGCCCACGGCTGGAAAATCTCGAACGGAAACTCTGCGACAAAATCCGCGGACATCCGAGTCGGCTGGGAAATGCGTCATGACGGCGTATTCTACACCGACGAGGGATTCTTGTATATCAGCAATTCCAACCGTAATCAGCTGGTGCAAACGACTTGCAGAGTCTATGAAAAGTCCGACGACACGGGGCTGATGGCCGCAATACTGACGGCTATTGGAAAACTCTGAGTCATCAAATCACCCAATGATGGGCCCCTGTAACCAAGATGGTTGCGGGGGCTCTTTTTATTTCTCAAACTTTTTCTGGCAATCAATCGCCGACTTGATGCAATCT
>DATJQC010000119.1:0-2796 GCA_035506055.1 Candidatus Nanoarchaeia archaeon
TCGATATCCGAGCCCATGGGCAGTCCGCGCGCCAGACGGGTGATTTTAATGTTCAGAGGTTTAAAAATTTTATTCAGATACATCGAAGTCGTTTCGCCTTCCAAAGTGGGGGATAAAGCCAGGATTATTTCTTTAACTTTACCTTGTTTCAAGCGCGATTCAAGTTTGGCGATGTTGGTTTTCTCAACGCTGATGCCGGTTTGCGGGCGGAGATTCCGGCCCAAAAGAAAATATAAGCCGTTATATTTCTTGGTTGTTTCAATGGCCAGCATTTCCGGCTGAGTGGCGATGACGCAAAGCGTCGAGCCATCGCGATTTTTATCGGCGCAGATCGGGCAAGGATCGGTTTCGGCCACGGATAAGCAGGTGCCGCAAATCTTGAGATTCTTTTTCAAATTTAAAATATCTGCGGAAATTTTCGTTAAAAATTCTTTCGGCTGTTTGAGCAAATAAAAAGCATACCGCTGCGCCGTTTTCGGCCCAACGGTAGGAATTTCCGACAGATCGTCGATTAAGTTTTGAATGGCTTGAGGAAACCGCATAATATGATACGAATACTACGAATTATGCGCGAATACAACAAATTATTTAACGAATTTGTTTCTCCTTGGATAATTCGTTATAATCGTTCGCGGTATTCGCGAAAAATTTGTAGTATTCGCATCATGTTTATTACATGCCCGGCAGTCCGCCCATCGCTCGCATTTTTTCCGCCATCACCCGCTGGGTTTTTTTTACCGCGTCGTTGATGGCGTCGGGCAATTTTTTTTCAACTTCTTCCTTGGACATTTCTTTTTCCAAAACTACGGTCGAGACAACCATATTGCCGTCCATCGTGATCTTGATGCCGTTTTTTTCGGCAGTAATCGTTTCCGCGCCCAAAGCGTTTTGCAAAGTCTTCGCCTTGTCCCTTAAATCTTTTAATTGCTTCAGTTTCTCAAACATATGATTAAGATAGGAAGTTAAAAAAGAAAATTAATAAATCCGTCCGCCCCGGACGGTTCCATAATTTTTCATTTTTAATTTTTAATTGATAATTGATTAAAATTCCGGCACTGGTTCGCCCAAATCCTGTTTTTGCAGATTTTTAAAGCTGACGGTGTCGTGATCGAAAAAAAGATTGACCGAACCGGTCGGGCCGTTGCGGTGTTTGGCGACATAAATTTTAGCGGAATTTTTATCCTCTTCGGTCAAAGAATCAAAATCATAACCGCGGTCGGCGGCTTTGCGGTAGACGAACATCACCACGTCGGCATCCTGTTCGATCGAACCGGATTCTCTAAGATGGGAAAGTTTGGGAATAGCCGGTTTTTCCTGCTCGACGGCTCGGGAAAGCTGGGAAAGCGCCACCACCGGCACATCCAATTCTCTGGCAATACCCTTTAGGCCGCGGCTGATCTCGGAAACTTCCTGAACGCGGTTATCGCCGTATTTGCCCCGCCCTTCCATTAATTGCAGATAATCGATGATAATCAACCCCAAGCCTTTATCCATTTTTAAGCGGCGGGCCTTGGCGCGGATTTCCATAATCGAAGTGGAAGCCGAATCGTCGATATAGATCGGCGCCTCGGATAATTGACCCATGGCTTCGCCGATCTTGGCGAAATCATTTCGGTCTTCGCGGTCGGAAAGATTTCCCGTGCGCATTTTCCAAAGCGAAACTCCGGCCTGGGCGCAAAGCATCCGGTCGACTAATTGTTCCTTGCTCATTTCCAGGGAGAAAACTCCGACCGGTTCGCGGCTTTTGATCGCCACTTGCCGCGCAAAATCCATGGCCAGCGCGGTTTTGCCGACCGAAGGGCGGGCGGCCAAAACTATCAGATCGGATTTTTGCAGGCCGGCCAAAAGTTTGTCCAGATCGTTAAAACCGGTCGGCAATCCGCGCAATTTTCCGGATTGCTTGTGCAATTCGTCGATGCGCTCAAAAGCCTCGGTTAAAAGATTATCGATTGAGACAAAAACATTTTTGGAATAATTCTGCGAGATTTGAAAAATTTTCTTTTCCGTTTCGTCCAGGATCAAATCCACGTCCTCATCTTCATTAAAGCTTAAATCGGAGATTTCGCTGGCAGCTTGCTGCAGGCGGCGCAAAGTCGCTTTATGCCGGATGATCTTGGCGTAATTTTCCACGTTGGAAGCGGTGGCGACGAAATTGGAAAGCTGGGCCAGATAAGTCCGGCCGCCGATTGCCGCCAGTTTTCCTTTGGCGTCCAGCCGGTTGGACAAAGTTAAAATATCGATCGGTTCTTGGCGGGAAAATAATTCCTTGATTGTCGCGTAGATGATAAAATGAGCGTCCTTGTAGAAATCTTTTTCGGAAAGCGTATCGACGACTTTGACGATCGCGTTTTTTTCCAGCAACAAGCACGAGATCAGACTCTGTTCGGCCTCGATATTCTGCGGCGGCAATTTACCGATGATGTTTTGTTCTGGCATAAGATTTGGCAGGAATGTCATCCCGCGTTCGCGGCGGTTAATAAGGAAAATCCTCTCAAGTTTAGTAGATAGATTTTAGCGTATTTTTTTTTATTTAGCAAGCCGGAAACACGCACTTTTAATCCACTGATTTGGCAAAATTTTGTCCAGAGTAAAAATGGCTTGACCGGCCGATTTGACTATATTATCCGAGTGAGATATAATTTGATCATAACATCTCCTTGTTAGGCGCGAGCGGGTGTCTATTGGCGGCAGACAGTAGGGGCGAACAGGTAAGGTTAGTGTTAATGTCGGTGGTGATTCTTAGTTTCTTCGCGGAAAATGCCGCCTACCCCGCTCGCGTTTTCATCGCTCTTTCTA
>DATJQC010000120.1:0-2388 GCA_035506055.1 Candidatus Nanoarchaeia archaeon
TCACTCATATCACCATTAAAAAAATATTTAATATCGGTATATTTTCTAAATAAAACTGGCCATACACTGAACCAATCGGAAAAAATTAAAAATTCTTCGGATATAATAACGTTGTTATTTTTATTTATATAATAATCGCCATTTATATAATCGTGCTTAAAACCATTTTTTTCAATAAAAATTTTATGGTAATCGCCGGGGATAATTTGCGAGCCAGAAGCATTGTCTTTAACTTCAAAACCATTGTCAACAATTTCTTGTCTTATTCTGTCCGATTCAGGCCAGTTATTTTCTGCACGCGCTAAATCTCTTTTTTCTTTTAAATTCAAGATGTACTTTACAAACCCTGATTCTTCAACGACAATTCCATCATTTGTAAAAGACTGAAATTTCCCTAAATCAAGGCCTAAAACCAAATCAAAATTTAAAATTGTAAAAAATTTTTCATCTGCTGGTATGCTTGATTTTAATACTTCTTGCACTACGGCCAGTGCTGCTGGAGTATTAAAGTCATCGCAAACAGCTTTTAAAAATTTACTCTTATAATTAAGATTTATTGAATCAGTGGGAATGCCTCGATCAGGAAGTGAAATCCATATATTGCGCAACTGATCATATAAATGATTTAAGGCATTCTGAGCATCTCGCAAAGCTTCCCAGGTGAAATTTTGCTGGGAGCGATAGTTGGCGGAAAGAAAATAATAACGCAAAGCGAGCGGTGAAAATCCTTTTTCCTTCACTTCGGCCAAAGTAAAACCAGTGCCGGTGGACTTGGCCATTTTTTTATTATCAACCAAAAGATGTTCATTGTGCAGCCAATAATTTACATACTTCACGCCGTTGGCGGATTCCGATTGGGCGATCTCATTGGTGTGGTGGACGGGAATATGTTCGATGCCGCCCATATGCACGTCCAGAGTCGGACCAAGATATTTTTTGCTCATCGCCGAACATTCGATATGCCAGCCGGGAAAACCCTCACCTGATTTTACTAACGGAGATTTGAAGGGAGATTTCCAAAATTGCAAAGCTGATGCGTGAACGCCGGCGCGGAAAAACCAGAGCGCAAAATCTTGCGGATGTTTTTTTTCTAAATCAGTGACCTCGCCCGCACCCTCGCCCGCGATATTTTTTTCCAGATTCTGTCCGGACAGAGCCGTGTAATTCGGAAATTTGGAAATATCAAAATAAATCGCCAGCGGCGTGGCATAGGCAAAACCTTTAGCCAAAAGAATTTTGACCATCGCCTGCATTTCCTTAATATGTTTCGTCGCGCGCGGTTTTTTCCATGGTTCTTGAATATTTAATTCGGCCGCGTCTTCTTCGTAAATCTTAATATACTTTTCGGCGATGGATAGTGGGTCAGTCCCCTCTCGCTTAACCGCCTTTTCCATTTTATCAATTCCCGAATCTTCATCCGAAGTCAAATGCCCGACATCAGTATAATTTTTGACATACTTAACTTTATAGCCGTCATATTCAAAAACCCGGCGGATGATATCGCCTAACACGGCCGCGCGCAGATTGCCGATATGCTGGGTCCAATAAACCGTTGGCCCGCACTGATAAAACCCAACCACGCCCTTCTTGATCGGCTTAAATTCTTCTTTCTTCCTGGTTAAAGTATTGTATAAAAATATTTTCTCCATATGTTTATATTCTAAAGAAAATCGACAAAATTAGCAAATAAAAACAGCCGCCGGACAAAATCATCCGACGGCTTAAACTTTCATGCCATTTTTTGCATCGCTTCCTTGTCAACTTCCAGTCCCAGCCCATCTTCTCTAGCGACGATCCGGCGAAAGTAGCAAGTTTTATACGTCTTGCCGTTGGCGTCTTTGACATGACAAGCGCCGCCGGCTTTCGGCCTGACTTTAAAAAGGAGCGAGTCCTGTTCGCAGTTCACAAAGACATCGACCAGCACGAGCTGATCGCCGGAAGTTTTTCCTTTTTGCCAAAGAATGTTGCGAGTGGTTGACCACATCGTAGCCAGATCATCCCGCAACGAAGCATAAAACGCCTCTTTGTTAATGTAGCCTTCAATCAGGACGCCAAGAGTATCAGCGTCCTGAATAGTCACCCGCATCACATTTCTTCTGGATGTTTTGGCAACTTTCTTTATCTTGGTAAAATCCAGCATCAACACATTTCCCGTCTCCCTTAAGCTGTTCTTTACCATACGACCTCCCTATTTGTTTGAGGAAAATATTCAAATGCGCTTCAACATAAATTATAGCAAAAAACGAAAACTGTCAATCATTTCATCCCCAAAAACGGCAGAGTCCTCTTTCGAGAGACTCCGCCGGGGCCAACGCTTTAATCCTTTATTAATTTAATCATTTATTTGAGTCCATCAACCTCGTCGATCTTGACTTTGTGCCGGCGGCC